>JAIRTI010000067.1 GCA_031255035.1 Desulfovibrio sp. | reverse complement strand
AACGCCGGGAATACCTTTCAGGTAACCCCTTCCTTCAGGGAGGGGGCAATCCACCCGGCTCCCATCCGTCGGGGCGGAGTCGTCCGGCGGACGGAGCCGGATGTGGATTGAAACATTGCCCTTCAAGCAGCCAGCAGCGGCTTTTTCTTTCCTTCGCGGCGAAAAAGGGGGGCTGTTCACCGGCGCAGCGCGGCAAGGCCCGGGCGCAGCGGGGATGAAAAGGGCAGCCGCCGGGCCGGGACCACAGATCCGGCGCCGCGCCGGGAATGGCGTCAAGGCGTTTTTGCCTGCCGGCCATGGCCGGCCTGGAGGCCAGGAGTCCGTGGGTGTATGGGTGCAGCGGCCGTGAAAGCACCTCTGAGGCCGGGCCCTGTTCGACGATGCCGCCGGCGTACATGACGGCCACATCGTCGGCAATGCCGCCGACAACGCCCAAATCGTGGGTGATCAGCAACAGGGCGCTTCCGGAATCCCGGAGCAACTGCCGCATCAGCCGCAAAATCTGCCGCTGCACGGTCACGTCAAGGGCGGTGGTGGGCTCGTCGGCGATGATAAGGTCGGGGTTGCAGGCAAGGGCCATGCCGATCATCACCCGCTGGCGCATGCCGCCGCTCATCTGATGGGGAAAATCGCGGACGCGCGCGGCCGGGTCGGCAATACCCACGCGGGCCAGCATGGCGACGGCGGCCTCGTCGGCTTCGGATCGCGACAGACCTTTGTGCAGGCGCAGGCCTTCGGTCATCTGCGCGCCGATGCGCATGACGGGGTTCAGGGAGGTCATGGGGTCCTGGAAAATAAAGGCGGCCCGGTTGCCCCGTATTTTTCGCAGTTCGTTTTCGGGCAGGCTTGTCAGCTCCAGCCCCGCAAAACGCACGGAACCTCCAGGGATATAGGCCGGGGGCGAGGGCAGGAGCCTGAGGAGCGAAAGGGCGGTAACGGTTTTGCCGCTGCCGGATTCGCCCACCAGACACAGGGTTTTCCCGCGTGAAATGGAAAAGGCCACATCGCTGACGGCCAGACCCATGGCGCCGTCTCTGACGAAACCGACGCTGAGGCCGTCAACGTCAAGCAGGGGATGCTCGGCGTAATCCGGGGAAAGAGCGCCCGCGCGCGCCGTTGCCGGTCCGCTCACATGGGCACCTTGGTTTCCGGCGCAAGCATGTGCAGCAGCATGGTCCAGCGGTCGTCGTCGGACGCGGCGCTGACGGCTTCGGCGTCGCGGCGGGAAAGGCCGAGGCTGGCGATCACGTCCTTGGGCAGGCCTGAGGCCGGTATCTGGAATTCGTCGATAACAAGCGATTCGCCGGAAATTTTTTGCCGGACAAGGGAAACGCGTATCCGCGGCAGGGCGCGTTCGCTGTCTTTTTCGCTTTGGGCGGGCCTGGCGCGGCTGTCGTTTTCCCGGCGTCCTTCATGTTGGCCGCCGAGAGTAATCAGTGCGCTCTTGACCGTGGGCCGGGCCGGGCGCCATTCGCGTCTGGCCTGTTCTTCCTCAAGCATTTTTCTGGCCGCGCTGATGAGTTCGCGGTGGCTCTGGCCGCCGGTGAAGCGGTTGCGCGTCGCCGGCGCGGCTTCAACCTCCAAGGGCAGTCCAGGGGGCAGTCCGGGGGGCAGTCCGGGGCCGGCGCTTTTTTCCGTGTCGGCGCGCATGGCCGCCATTTTGCCGAGCGCCACGGAGCGCACATATTCCGGCAGGCTTTTAAGGACCAGAGCGGTGTCTTCGGCATGGGACGCGACGGCGCTGGTGGCCTGAATCTTCGCCCCGCAACGCAAGGCCAGGGCAATGCCGTCCGACGGACGGCAGTCGACCCGCACCCGCCCGCCAGACCGATCGATCACGGCCTCGGCAATGTAGGTGCCGTCGACAAGGTTGAGGATATCCACGGAGACAAGCGCGCCGCCCAGGGCCAGGATCACATTCAGCAATAAATCGTGGGTCTGCGGCCTGGGGAAAAGAGACTTGCGGGCGCTTGGAGCTTTTTCCGCAACAACGGCGTCGCCGTTACGGTCGGTCGCGTCCGGCGCGTCGTTGCGCCTTTGTTTCACGGCACCGCCGTGCAGGGCGGTGGATATGGCGAAGGCCTCAAGGGGGCCCACCCGCAGGCGGAGAACCCGCTCCGCGCCGCGAGGCTGGAGCAGAAGGACGGGAACATTGCCGTCATCCTGGACGGAAATGCCTAGGATGTTGAGTTCTACCACGGAGCACCTGCCTGGCGGCCTTTAAGGGAATGTTTGGCCGCCTCCTCAATGCGCACCGGCACCATGGCGCCGAGCCAGGCGTCGCAAAGCCCGTCCCTTGCCGGCCGGCCGGCGTCGGGCGCGCCGTCAAGGCGCACGTTGACGATAAAGCCTTGCGGCGTTTTTCCCTGCCAGAAGCAGCCGTCCCCCGTGGGTTGCGGCGCGCGGGCGTCGGGCTCGGACGCTTCCGGGGCAGGAGGGGCGGCCATGCGGCTTCTGCTCTCCACAAGGATCACGCTGTCCGATCCGACCATAGCCGCCAGTACTCTTTCACTAGCCTGATTCTGCTTCTCCTGCAAGCGGGAAAGTCGTTCAAAGGCCAGGGCCCGGTCCACTTTGTCCGGCAAAAGCGTGGCTCTGGCCCTGGGCCTGTCGGAATAGACGAAGGAAAAGGCCGAGGCAAAGCCCACCTCCTCCATGATATCCATGGTTGCCGTAAAATCGTCTTCGCTTTCGCCGGGAAAGCCGACAATGACGTCCGTGGTCAGGACGATGTCGGGCCTGGCCGCCCGCAAAGCCTTGACGATGGCGCGGTAGCGGGCCGTGTCATAGCGCCGGTTCATGGCGCGCAGTATCTTGTCCGACCCGGACTGCAAGGGCAGATGCAGGCGCGGACAGAGGGCGGGCAGTCCGGCAAAGGCGGCGACGACTTCCGGGGCGATATCCTTGGGGTGCGAGGTGACGAAGCGCAGCCGTTCCAGCCCCGGAATCGCGGCGACGTTATGGAGGAGCGAGGCGAAACTCGCGCCGTCGGCCCCTTTGTCCTGTCCGTAGGCGTTGACGTTTTGCCCCAGCAGGGTGATTTCGCGGGATCCGGCCTCGACCAGGGTCCGGCACTCGTCGACAACGGCTTGCGCCCGGCGCGATTTTTGTCCGCCCCGGACGTAGGGCACGATGCAATAGGCGCAATAGTTGTCGCAGCCCTGCATAATGTTGACGAACACGGACGGCGGCGCCGGGACGCGCCTGCCGCTTTCCAGGCGCGGGTCGGCTCGCTCGACATAGTCTTCGGCAAAATCCAGCAAGGACAGGCGCAGCCGTTTTTCCTCGGCGAGCCGGCTGATGGCTTCCGGCGCACGGGCGATGCCGTCGGTGCCGAACACAAGCCGCACCTGGGGAAAGCGCTTTGCCAGGGCCGGGCCAGCCTGCTGGGCGACGCAACCGCCGACGCACACGGTGACGCCGTCAATCTTGTTTACTTTGCAGTGCCTGGCTATGCGGCCCAACTCCGAGTAAACTTTTTGCTCGGGCTTGTCGCGCACCGAACAGGTGTTAAGGATGTGAAAAGCGGCTTCCTCAAAAGGGGCTTCGCGAAAGCCCAGCCCTTCAAGGCTTCTGGAGAGCCATTCGGAATCGGCGGCGTTCATCTGGCAGCCGAAGGTCTGGATGTGGAAGGTGCGGGTATCGGGGGTCATGGCAGGCACAAGGTACGCGGTGGCTGATTGGATTTCAAGTGCGGAGAGGACAGACCGGCAATTCTCATTATGAGCTTTTTGCGGCCCCCATTCGCCAACTGTGAAAGGCGATGCCTCCGGCGGCCGGGGCGCTGCCCCGGACCCCGCCGGGGGAAATGATTTCCCCCGGACCCCCTCAGTTTGGCTTCCGGCTGCGCGTATCAACAGGGCGCCACTCCTCAGTTGGATTCCGGCTGTGCGCATCA
>JAIRTI010000029.1 GCA_031255035.1 Desulfovibrio sp. | reverse complement strand
TGGCGAGAAGAACCGACAGCCCGAGCGTCAGCGGCACAAAGATGAAGTGGAAAAACACCGTTACCGCGAACTGAATCCGCGACAACATCACTACATCCATAACTTTTCCCCTTTGGCAGAGGGGATGCGGCCCAGGCGACGCCGTTATCCCAAGGCGGCGCCCGGTGGACCTCTTCCCCGGTTAACAACAAGATAATCCTGGCCTGTACCGGATTAAGGCTATGCCGGACCTCCCGATCCGGCCAAGACGCAATAAAACTTGTAAGGCTGAGAGTACCATTGAATTCGCCGTCATGCAACGGGATTACAAAAAAAAACGCTCCTCTCCATCAAAAAATAAGAATAGTTATTATTAGTAATTATTTTTTCTCCTTTTCAACAATTTAAATTACGAAGGAAGCGCCGATTTTTTGTTTTAGTCAGGCGCAAGGCTTTTTTTGAAGGGGAACTCGACCTTTGCGCAGGCTGGCTCTGCAAAAGTTTTTTTGGTACGGTAGCCGTCGGGATGGTTTCGCTGGCCCTGTTGCGCTTTTTTTATGACAATGAGGAGAACACCATGGCATCTTGCAACGCCCGCCTTTGCCGGGTCTTTCTTATAGCCTTCAGCGCCCTTTTCACCTTCGGCTTCGGCCTGACGGCTTCGGCCGCCGATGTCGCGGCCGATCGCGCCTATCACGAAGCCCTCAAAAAAGCCGTTAGCGAAGTCCTCAAGGAAAATCCGGATATCCTTCTGAATATACTCAAAGAAAACAGTGAGATGGTGCTTGAAATCGCGCAGCAGGGCAATACCCTGCGCAAACGCAAAGCCATGCTCGCCCAATGGGAGCAAGACGCCAAAAGCCCCAAGACCATCGACCTCCAGGGCCGCCCTTTCCGGGGCAAGAAAACCGCTCCCCTGACCATCGTGGCCTATTCCGACTTTACCTGCCCCTATTGCCGGCAGGCGGAATACGTGATGCAGCAGATCCTCAAGAAATACGACGGCAAGGTTCGCATGAGCTTCAAGCCCCTGCCCAAAGACGAGCCTTTTTCCCTGGCGGCCGCCAAGTATTCCATTGCGGCCTTCAGGCTGGATGAAGCCAAAGGCTGGGAATTTTTTGACGCCCTTTTTAAAAATATCGAACAATACGAACGGGAAGGCGATGATTTTCTCAAAAACACCGCCGTTGCCCTCGGCTATGACTTCAAAAAGCTCAAAAGTGAAGCCGGAAGCGCCCAGGTCCAGGAGATGCTGGATACCGACCGGAAAGAGGCCGACCGCTACGGCATTTCCGGCACGCCCCATTTTCTGGTAGGCAATCTGCTGGTGCGCGGCGTGGTCAGCAAAGACCTCTTTGAAGAAGCCGTCGACATGGCTCTGCGCCAGGCCGGGGTGAAATAAGCCGCCCGGCCGCCCGTTTCCGGTGACACTCCGATGACCCCTCCCGGCCTCGAAGCGACCCGTATTGCCCGGCTTGCCACGCTCTTCACCCGCTGCCGGTCCGCCGTCTCCCCGCTGCCCGGCAAGCTCCTGTCGCGATGGATGCCGGCAATGGCCGCGGCCTTGTTCGTCAGCGCCGCCCTTGTATGGCAATACACTCCCGATCCGCTTCCCGCCCTTCTTTCGCGTCCGGTCTCGCCCGTGCTGCTCGATAGCGACGGCGAACTCATCCACGCCAGGCTTTCCCTGAATGAGGAATGGCGCCTGCCGGTGCCTCTGGAAGCCATGGGAACCTGGCTTCCGCGCGTCCTGGTGGCCGTGGAGGACAAACGATTTTACGACCACCACGGCATAGATTTTCTGGCCTTGGGCCGGGCCCTGGTCCAGAATGCCGCCTCCGGCAGGGTGCTGTCCGGCGCGTCAACCATTACCAGCCAGTTGGTGCGGCTGGGCACGCCGCGCCCGCGCACGCTCCTGGCTAAAACCATGGAATTTGTCGGCGCGCTGAAGCTGGAGGCGCGGCTGGAAAAAGAACAAATCCTTGAGCTGTACCTCAACCATGCTCCCTTCGGCGGCCCCATTCGCGGCGTGGAAGCGGCGGCGCGCCTGTACTTCGGCAAACGGGCAAAGGACCTCTCGCTTGGCGAAGCCTCGCTTCTGGTGGGGCTGCTCAAGGGGCCCACGGCCTACAGACCCGATAAAAATCCTTGGGCGGCGCTCAATCGCCGGCAACAGATCATCGCTCTGGTTGCCAAGCAGATTGCTTTTCCGGCCGACTTGCGGACCCTGGCCCTGGAAGAGCCCCTGCCCGCGTTTCGCCCGTCCATGCCGTCACGGGCCAGGCATTTCGCCGATCTGGCCTTCAAAACGCTGCCTCCAGAGGGCGGCGTGGTCCCAAGCAGCCTTGACACGCGGGCTCAGGATCTGCTCGAACAAAGCCTGCGGGAACGCCTGGCCTTTGCCGGGCCGGACGTCACGGCGGCCGGCATTATTGTGGACAACCGCAGTTCGTCAATCATAGCCTACGTAGGCAACGCGCTTTTTGACCCGGAGCGCGGCCGGCACTGGGTTGACTGCGCCCTGGCGCCGCGCTCGCCGGGGTCGACCCTCAAGCCCTTTATATACCTTGCGGCCATGGATTCCGGGCGCATCATACCGGAGGGGCTGCTGGCCGACACGCCCTTGCGGCTGGGCGGCGAAGCGCCGCGCAACTTCAGCCTGCGCTATCGCGGGCCGGTCACGGTGAAAACCGCCCTGGCCGATTCCCTGAATACGCCCGCCGTCCGGGTGCTGCGCATGGTCGGCGTGAACCGGGGCCTAGCCCGCCTGCGCCAGGCCGGATTCGCCCACCTGACCCGCAACGACGAAGACTACGGCGACTCCCTGGTGCTCGGCGCCGGGGAAGTCACGCTGCTCGAACTCGCCCGCGCCTACAGCGCCCTGGCGAGGCTCGGCGACGACCGGCCGCTTTTGCTGCGCGCGCGCCAGACCGCAAGGCCGGACGATATCGCCGTGGGACGAAGCCAAGCCCTGGACGCCCTTGCCGGAGACATGGGTCTTTTCCGCCCGGTGACCCTCCCCTCGTTCACGCCCTCGGGCCTGGCCGATGTGCCGCTCCAGCTTCGGAGCGAGCCCGGCGCTCTTCCTTCCAGGCAAATCGGCACGCCCGGCGCGGC
>JAIRTI010000135.1 GCA_031255035.1 Desulfovibrio sp. | reverse complement strand
AGAATGGCGAACAGGGCTATTTTACTGACGGGTTTCGACAAAAAGTCGGAACAGCCGGAAAGCATGCATTGCCGGCGGAATTCGGGCAGGGCATAGGAGGTCATGCCGACAATGGGCGTTGGCTCGCGATTGTTGTCGGCCTCAAGGGCGCGAATGATGCGCGTCGCCTGGTAGCCGTCCATGAGCGGCATCTCCATATCCATGAAAATAACGTCGAACTGGCCGTGCTGAAAGGCTTCAACCCCTTCCTGCCCGTCGTGGGCCTCGGTGATGCGGTGCCGGGTGTCGCGCAAAAAGATGGAAAACAGCAGCCGGTTGTTCAGGCTGTCGTCCACCAGCAGGATATTGAGCCCGCTCGAAGCGTCGCGGCCTTCGTACGCGGCCTCATCCGCGTCGTCCGAGACGAGAATGTTCAGAGGCGCGGCCCTGTGCCCGGCCATGGCTCTCTCAGCCGCGTCGTGGCCGGCCTCCCGGTGCCGGGGAGCGAAGGCCGTGAGCGCGCCCACCGGGTCGAAAGCGCCGGGAGCGCCGAAATCCGCGCCGGGCGCGGACACGGCGAAGCTGTCGGCCTGGTCGATGTCGCCCAGGGAGTCCACATGGTTCATGGGCACGACGATTTGCATGCTGCGCACGTCATCGGTAAAGACGCTTTCCAGAAAATCGCCGCGCATCCTTTGGGCCAGATAGCGGATGACCTCTTGCTCGTCGCTTATGCCAAGGGTTCCCGAGGCCGCCTCGACCGAGGCGGGCTCAATGCCGCTGGGGTCATCAGGGGCGTCAAAGACCTGGGTCAGGCCGCCTTCACCGAGGGAAAATCCGTCTTCCGCGCTCAAAAAGCCCTGTTTGCCGGCTTCGCGCTCAACGGAACTCCACGATGCTGAAAAAAGCACACGGGAAAGGCCGGGGCTCTTGGGGGCGTTGGGATCGCGCACCACGCTCAAGGTGGCCCAGCCGCCGCGCACCGGGGCGGTCACGGCCAGAAGCGCCCGTTGCAGGGCGTGGCGCAAAAGCGGCGCCGGGCCGCTGAGGCGGGTCAGGAACTCCCCGACCACTTCGCAGCGCATGGAAATGCCGCGCAGGTGCATGCTCGGCAAAGACTGGCGGCACAAGCGCTGCAAAAAGCGGCTGAAGTCAATGGGCACATCCACCGGGGCGCTGGCCGTGGCTTCGGTCATGGCTATCTGGTAGATGTCGCCGAGCACGGCCTTAACCGACAAAACGCTCTGCCTGCGCTCCTGGCTGAGCGCGGGCAGATCCGGGCCTTCCGGCTCGACGGCAGCCGCCGCGCCGCCGACAAGCCCCACGGCGGAGTCTGGAACGGCCGGCGGGGCGGGAACACCCGCATCCGAAGCCCGGCGGGACTGGCCCCGGCGGTCCATATACGGCTCCACAAGATGAGTCTGGGTCTGGCGGCAGGTGGCGGCCAGCAGCAGGGCCAGGCTGGCGCGCCGCCTGTCGGCGAAATCTTTTTCGCGTTCGGCGCGGGCGGCCTGCTCCGCAAGGCCGAGGTCGAACAAAAAGCATTCCACGATAGTGGAGAGGCTGCCGTCAGGCCTGGTCAGAGGCGTGCAGAACAGGGAAAAACTGCCGATGCCGCCGTCGCGCCGCCGCAAGGAAAGAATCTGCCGGCCGCCCCCCTGCTCAAGAAGAACGCCGATCGGGTTACGGATCTCATCGCCGTACAGGCAGAAATTGGTGAAGGAAATATTTTCCGAAAGGAGTTGCACGGGCGTGTCGTAGCCCAGCATCAGGGAAAAAAACTGGTTGACGCGCAAAAACGCCCCGTCGGCGTCGACCTGGAAAATGCCCACCGGCGCGTTGTCAAAAAGGCGCTGGTAATCGTCATCTCCCCCCTGCTTCCGGACAGGCTGTTCCCCCGGTTCGCGGCATTGCCGCCCGAGGGCGTCCCGTTCAAGTTCCAGCGCCCTGGTCCGCTTTTGATACTCCCTGATGGAGCGCGACACGCGGCCCAGCGCGGCCTGGAACGGGGCGGGCCAGCGCGCCTGCTGCGCTTCTCCGGAAGTCTCGCCGCTGTCCGTCAGTACTCTGACCGCGTCCGAGAAGGCGGAACCCAGATGACGCGCATAGCGATTCAGGCAAAAAAAGACAAAGCCGTGGATGACAAAGCCCACCAGCAGCGCCATGCTCGCATGCCGCAACGCAAAGCCGGCGATCCCGGCCTGCGGCGGCGCCGCGAAAAGCAGGCCCATGCCCATGCCCGAAGCGCTGGTCATGGTCGAGGCCGCAACCCCGCCCGAGTCCAGCAGCACGGTTTCGTCCGCGCTGAAGACCCTGCCCTCGACGGCCGGTTCCAAATCGTTCCACAAGGCGTCGCCCCAGGCGCCGGATTTGCCGAAGGTGCTCACCGCGCCGCCAAAGTCGTCCGGCGTCCGCTTGCCGAAATCATCAAGCGGCACAATGGCCACATCAGCCTGGGAACGCTCCCTGACCTTTTCAAGGGTCAGGCCGTCCAAGGGCAGAGTGAGGACCAGCACCCTGGCGTTTTTGCCGCGCATGGGCACGGCCGCCGAGAGGCTGACAAAGCCGCGCGAACGGGTCACGTCGCGGGCGGACATGCCCATCAGGGCCTTGTGGACGAGTGAGCGCACCGTGCTCGGCACGGGCGGCGCGCCGGGGTCAAAGTCGTGAAGAGCGCTTGAGGCAAAGGCTTCAGGCGGCAGCAATTCGCCTGTGGCGCCGTAAAGGCTGATGGAGACCTCAGGCCAGAGCGAGCGGTACTGGCTTGCCAGATCGTAGAGACGCGTTTCGCGGGCCGGGTTCATTTGCCGGGACGCGTGTTCGGCAAAGGTCAGGGCCGTGCCCCACAGGGAATCCAGGTTGGCGCGGACCACGTACAGGCTGTGCAGACACTCGGCGCGCAGCCGCTGGCCGCGCTCAAAGGAGGAGGAAAAATGCAGTCCGGCAAAGACAAGCAGAGCCGCCGCCAGCCCCGCCGCAGCCGACAGGACGAATGCCAGCTCCGTGGACGTGGCGGTGCGCATGTTTTTTTTCGCTGTGCCGTGCGTCATCTGGGATCACACTTTTGGGATCACACTCTTGGGATCACACTCTGCGCCTGCCGTCCGGGGACCGGCTCAAAATCAGGGCCGCGCCCCCGGAGGAAGGCGTTTTGCCGGAAAAACGCCGCCCGGACACTGCCGTCGTCGACGCAATACTCCATCTGGCCAGGGAAATGCCTGGGAAATCCGTTTGCCCTCGCGGCAAAATATGGCATCCTGGACACCGGCGGCACCGGCTTGCCCCCCTGGAAGCACGCCTGAAAAAAGCCCGGCTTTTCTCCGGCATGGCAACGCTGCTCAAGACCATGTCCTCGTTTGTGAAAACGGCTGGCAACGAGCCTGATTGTTGAAACCGTACAACAAAGTCAAAAGGGTTGCAATTATCTCTTTGCCGACGCGGAAATTCTCATTATGAGCCTTTTGGCGGCCCCCCATTCGCCAACTGTGAAAGGCAATGCCTCCGGCGGCCGGGGCGCTGCCCCGGACCCCGCCGGGGGAAATGATTTCCCCCGGACCCCCTCAGTTTGGGTTCCG
>JAIRTI010000205.1 GCA_031255035.1 Desulfovibrio sp. | reverse complement strand
CCGTCAGAAGGACGCCTGGGACAAAGCCCGCTGGGATGAAGCCTCCCGCATCAGCTCGGCGAAGGCCGAAGGCAGGGCTGAAGGCGAGGCCAAAGGCAGGGCCGAAGGCAAAGCCGAAGGCAAAGCCGAAGGCAAGGCTGAAGGCAGGGCCGAAGGCAGGGCCGAAGGCAAGGCCGAAATAGCCGCGAATATGAGGACGAAGGGTATTCCCATCAGCACGATTGCCGAGCTTACCGGTCTGACTATCGCGGCAATCAAGGCCCTGCCGACGGAATAGCCGTTCCCTCCCGGAGCTTTTGTCCACAGCCCGCATGTCGCGCTTCTATTGTCGCGGCGTTCCAGAGTGTCTTGACGCCGTCCAGCGCTTGAAAAGCCTCTTGACGGCGGGGGAAAACGCCCGCGTTTATTTTCAGCAAGAGATTGCGGATAACCCCTTGCGATCATTGCAAGTCTGCAATACTGTCTAACCTCGGCCAAGCAAGGAGTATCCATGCATATTCTTGTTGTGGATGACGAACATGAGTTCCTTGAACTGATGCGCAACCGTCTTCAGAAGCGGGGCTTCACCGTTGATGTCGCGCCCACAGGAGAACAGGCTTTGGAGATGGTCGGGCGGCGGGGCTATGACGCCATGGTGCTCGACGTGAAAATGCCCGGCATTGACGGCATTGAAGTCCTCAGACAGGTTAAGCGGCTGCGGCCCGAAATGCCCGTGCTGCTGCTGACCGGCCACGCCAGCGTTGAAGCGGCCATGACCAGCGTCGAGACCGGCGCCGTCGATTATCTGCTCAAGCCCGTGCCCATCAACGATTTGATTATGCGCCTCCGGGATATCGCCGCGCGCAGGGAATGACCCGGAACCGCCATGGGCTTTCTTGACTCCGTAAGCGCCTTTTTTCATGGCGGCCGCGCCGACGGGGGCGACAGTGAGCAGGAGGAGCGCGTCCGCCGTTCTTTCAAGGAACGTTGCGGACATTTCAAGGCCCTGCTTTCCGCGAACAAAAGCGTTCTGGCCACCATGGCCGGCCTTGAGGAAGCCCTGAAAGGCGAGCGGCTTTTCGGCATGAATTTCATCCACGCCAACTGCACCATCATTCTGGCCGGCGTCTTTAATATGGTCCGCCACCTGAACGCCATGGCCGGCGACGCTTACCCCGTCCTCTTTGAACGCCTCAAAGCCATTCAGCGGGAAATAACCGGGATCACCGCCCCCAGGGCCGAGGGCGTCGCCGGTCCCCTGGTGCTGCCTCTTGATAAAGTTGATTTTTCCCTGGCCCACGAAGTCGGCGGAAAAATGGCCAGCCTGGGCGAGGCCAGGCAGAAGCTGGGGCTGGACATCCCCCTGGGTTTTGTGGTGACCGCCAGCGGCTTTCGCCGTTTTCTCCAGGCAAACAACCTTCAGGAAGAGATAAACCGCCGCATGCAGTTGGCGGATCCCACCCGGCTGGACGCGATTTTCGCCCTCAGTTCATCGTTGCAGCAACTGATTTTCACCGCGCCCGTGCCCGAGGATCTGGCCGACGACATTCTCGCCCAGTACTTTTTTCTGGCCGGCGTCCGTCCGGGCGTGCGTCTGGCCGTGCGCAGCAGCGCCATTGGCGAGGACGACCACGGCACGTCCTTTGCCGGGCAATACCGCAGCGAACTGAACGTGACCGGCGACATTCTGCTTGAAACCTACAAGGAAATCATTGCCGGCAAATACAGCGTGACGGCCATGACCTACCGCATTAACCGCGGCATCCCCGACGACCAGGTTCCCATGTGCGTGGGCTGCCTTGAAATGGTGGACGCCCTGGCCGGCGGCGTGGCCTACAGCGCCGACCCGCTCGGCCGGATTCCCGGCGTGCTTGTCAACGCCGTGCCGGGCCTGCCCCGTTCGGTGGTGGACGGCAGCGCCGAGGTGGATGTGTTCCGCGTCAGCCGCGAAAAACCGCATGAAATTATTGAAAGAACCCTGGCGATTAAACAATTCCGCCTGGAAAGCTCGCCGGAAGAGGGTCTGGTCAGGCGCGCCCTTTCCGGCCATGAGGCCGCCTTGCCCAGCATCACGGACGCCCAGGCCCTGGCCGTGGCCGAGGCGGCCCTTGCCGCTGAAGACTTCTACGGCCAGCCGCAGGACGTGGAATGGGCCATTGACGCGGATCAGCGCCTGATCATTCTGCAAAGCCGCTCCCTGCCCGGACAGGAAACGTCCGAAACGGCGGCGCCTCTTCCCGAAGGCGCGCAGTTGCTGTTCGAGGGCGGCGTCTCGGCCGGTTCCGGCGTGGGTTGCGGCGAGGTTTTCATCGTCCGCCGCGATGCGGACATGCTGCGTTTTCCCAAAGGCGCGGTGCTTGTCGTGGAACAGGCCCACGCGCGTTGGGCGCCCATATTGAACAGGGCGGCGGCCGTACTTTCCGAATTGGGCGGCACGGCCGGGCACCTTGCCAGCGTCGCCAGGGAATATGGCGTGCCAGCGCTTTTCGGCCTGGAACACCTGACGCGCGGCCTGGTCAACGGCGCCCTTGTTACCGTTGACGCCGACTCCCGCCGGGTTTTTGCCGGCCGTGTTGAAGAGGCGCTTCGGCGAAAGCGCGAACCGCGCCTCATCTTCGCCGGCTCGCCCGTGTACAAGATTCTGGAGCGGGTTATCGAGCACATGGCGCCGTTGAACCTGCTTGACCCTGATTCACCGGACTTCAAGCCGGACAACTGCCGGACCATCCACGACATCACCCGCTTTTCCCATGAAAAAGCCGTGGAGGAAATGTTCCGGATGGATTCGTGCCTGTTGTCCGGGCGCTGCGGCAAACAGTTGAAATACAAGGGCAGCAAGCTTCAGTACTTCATTGTGAACATGGAGCGCGGCTTCCGCGGGCCCATAGAAGGGCGCTATATCGAACTCGATCAGATATGCTGCCCGCCAATGCACGCCCTCTGGCAGGGCATGATCGCCATTCCCTGGGCCGGACCGGGCGGCATGAACGCCAGGGGCTTTCTGACCCTGGTGGCGGAAAGCGCCGCCAACCCGGAGCTTGAGATCAGCGGCCCTTCGACGCGCATGGCGCGCAATTATTTCCTGGTTGACAGAGATTACTGCAACCTTCAGGCTTCCTTCGGCTATCATTTCTGCACCGTGGAAGCCCAGGCCGGAGCAAAGGAGCAGGAAAACCACGTCAATTTTCATTTCAAAGGCGGGGCGGCCAATCTTTCCCGGCGCATTCTGCGGCTGGAGGCGCTTGCCGATGTCCTGGCGGAAAACGGCTTCATCGTCGAGGTCAAAGAGGACGCCCTCTCGGCCAGAGCCGAGGAATTGCCGGCCTCCGAAGCCCTGGAACTGCTGGCCATTCTCGGCTATTTGATCGTCCATAGCCGGCAGATGGACGCGGCGCTCAACGGCGAGCAAAGCCGGACGGCTTTCGCGGACATGTTGCGCAAGGGCGTGGCCCAGGTTCTGCGCCACTACATGGGCGGGTAGGCGCGTGTTTTTTCGCCGAAAGAACGCCGGTTGCGCGTATGGCGCCGGGTAAGGCCATCAAGGGGTATAACCTCAATCCTTTGAAGCCCTTGCCGTCCTTTCAAAAAGGCTTTGCCTGAAGGCGGGCGTCAGAAAAGAAACAAGGTTACCGGGCGGACTTTCCCGCCTGGTAACCCTGTGATTTTGCTTGGCGCGCAATGCAGGAATCGAACCTGCGACCTTTGGCTCCGGAGGCCAACGCTCTATCCAACTGAGCTAATTG
>JAIRTI010000190.1 GCA_031255035.1 Desulfovibrio sp. | reverse complement strand
CGCGCGGTCGCCGCCTCATAAGCGGGGGCCATGGAAATATAGGGGTCGTCCCAGGCGCCGAGCACGCCCAGGCGCTTGAATTCCTCGCGCTGCACGCCCAGCCACTTGTTGGCGTAGTCGCGGCAGACCTTGCGCACCACATGGGCCGGCAGCGTCTTTTTCTTGTCCCCGAGTTCATGCTCGACTTTCAACTCAATGGGCAGGCCGTGACAGTCCCAGCCGGGCACGTATTCGGCGCGAAAGCCCTGCATGTTGCGCGACTTGACGATGATATCCTTGAGGATCTTGTTGAGAGCGGTGCCCAGGTGGATGTGCCCGTTGGCGTAAGGCGGGCCGTCGTGCAGGACGAAAACGCCCTTGTCCCCCCCGGAATCAACCATGTGCCGGTAAGCTTTTCCCTGCTCCCAGCGCTTGAGTGTCTCGGGCTCGCGCTGGGTCAGATTGGCCTTCATTGGAAAGCCGGTCTGGGGCAGGTTCAGAGTTTTTTTATAATCGACTTTGTTTGACTCGCTCATGGCGGTGTTGTCCTTGATATGACAAGTGTCGCGAGGGAAAACGGCAGCATGGGCCAAGTGCCGTTCAAAGTCAAGGCTGCCGTGCCGTCGGCAGCAATTCTCATTTTGTCGAAGCCAATTTGATCGCATGTGGGCGCCGCCCACACCCGCCAGGGCCTTGCCGGCCCCAGTTCCGTCCCTGGACCCGGCGATTGGGTGACTGATCGTTGTGCCTTGTTGATACGTTCAGCCGAAACCCAGACTGAGAAGTGGCACCCCTGTTGCTACGCGCGGCCGGAACCCAAACTGAGGGGGTCCGGGGGAAATCATTTCCCCCGGCGGGGTCCGGGGCAGCGCCCCGGCCGCCGGAGGCATTGCCTTTCACAACTGGCGAATGGGGGTCCGCCGGAGGTCCTTTTTCTTGTTGCCCCGGCAGGCTGTCCGGCAGCGCTGGCAATTTGTTTATTTTTGCTTTATAGGCCATGCAGCATGAACATGACAGACAGCCAAGGAGCGAACATATGCTGTTAGCGGGAAAAAAAGCCGTCATTTTCGGCGTAGCCAACAACCGGAGCATTGCCTACGGCATTGCCAAAGCCCTGCGCGACAACGGCGCTGACATCGCCCTGTCCTGGCTGGGCGAAGCCCTGAAAAAACGGGTGGAGCCCATTGCCAAGGAACTCGGCGCCGCCTTCACCTTTCCCTGCGACGCTTCGCGCGACGAGGATATCGCGGCGGCCGTCGAAACCGTAAAGGGGCATTGGGGCAAAGCCGACATCATCATCCACGCCGTGGCCTTCGCCAACCGTGACGACCTGCAGGGCCGCTATATCGACACCTCGCGCGCGGGTTTCGCCCTGGCCCTGGACGTTTCGGCCTTCTCTCTGGTGGCCATCTGTAAGCATTTCGAACCCGTGCTCAACGATGACGCTTCCGTGCTCACGCTCACCTATTACGGCGCGCAAAAGCAGATCACCAACTACAACGTCATGGGCGTGGCCAAAGCCGCTCTTGAAGCTTCGGTCCGCTATCTGGCCTACGACCTCGGCGAGCGCGGCATCCGCATCAACGCCATCAGCGCCGGGCCCATCAAGACCCTGGCCGCTTCCGGCATTTCGGACTTCCACAAAATCCTGAACCATATCGAGCGGTACACGCCCCTCAAAAAGAACGTCACCATCGACGAAGTGGGCAACGCCGCCCTGTTCCTGGTTTCGCCTCTGGCCTCCGGCATTTCCGGCGATATCATCTTTGTCGACGCGGGCTACCATACCTCGGGCATCCAGATCGCCTGACAGCGTTCGGAAAGGGGACGAGACCCGACGCAGGGTCCCGTCCCCGCGCCTTTCCGGCCCGGCGTCCGAATTCCTTTTGTCCTGACCCAAGCCCGGCTACGCAGTGAACAATACCCCGGTCTTTACCTTGCAGCACACGGACGGCTCGGCCAGAGCGGGCTGTCTGCGCACGGCGCACGGAAGCGTTGAAACCCCGGTGTTCATGCCCGTGGGCACGGCCGGCAGCGTCAAGGGCGTCGCTCCGGACGACCTTGAAGCCGTTGAGGCGCGGATCATTCTCGGCAATACCTATCACCTGTACCTCAGGCCCGGCGACGATCTGATCGCCCGGCGCGGCGGTCTGCACGCCTTCAACGCCTGGAGCCGGCCCATCCTGACGGACAGCGGCGGATTCCAGGCCTTCAGCCTGTCCTCCTTAAGCCGCTTCAGCGAAGACGGCGTGACCTTCCGATCGCACCTTGACGGCTCAAAACACCTGTTCACCCCGGAAAAAGTGGTGGACATCCAGCGCAATCTCAATTCCGACATCATGATGGTGCTGGACGAATGCGTCGCCTACGGCACGCCTTACGAGTATACGGCCCGCTCCGTGGGGCTGACCACGCGCTGGGCGTTGCGCTCCCGCGAGGCCTATCCGAAAAACGCCGGGCCGAACCTGCTGTTCGCCATCACCCAGGGCGGCTTTTTTCCGGATTTGCGCGCCCGTTCGGTTGAGGAATTGGCCGGCCATGATTTTGACGGCTTTGCCGTGGGCGGGCTTTCCGTCGGGGAGCCCCGAAACGAGATGGACGACCTGTTGGCCCACACCGCTCCGCGACTGCCTGTCAACAAGCCCCGCTATCTCATGGGCGTGGGCACGCCGCGCGACATCGTGGTCGGCATCGGCCTCGGTATCGACATGTTCGACTGCGTGCTGCCCACCCGCAACGCCCGCAACGGCACCCTGTACACCTCCCAGGGCAAAATCAACATCAAGCGCCGCGAGTTCGCCGAAGACGACTCGCCCCTGGACCCGGCCTGCGACTGCTACACCTGCCGCACCTTCAGCCGCGCCTATCTGCGCCACCTCTTCCACGCCGGCGAGATCCTCTCCTTCCGGCTCAACTCCGTGCACAACCTGCGCTATTTCGTCACCCTGGCCCAAGCCGCCCGCGCCGCCGTCATGGAAGGCCGCTTCAACGCCTTTCAATCGGAAATTCTGGCGCTGTATCCTTAAGCAAAAGGGCCGGTTTTGCCGGCCCCTTGCTGTTTATGGTGAAGTGAAACGCTTTATTCGCCCGGCAGACTCCAATTCCAGCGGCACATTGGCGCGGAACCAGTTGCGCATGACCAGGAAAAGCCCCAGCGCCACGACCGCCGTTCCGCATCCCATGTATACGGACAGCGTGTAGTCGAGATTGAGGCCGATCTTGGCGTTGCAGATATAGGCGATGACCACGGCCGTCATGAAGGTGGCCGGCAGGCTGATGAGCCAGTGCATGCCCCCGCGCCGGACGACATAGGCCGCGGCGGACCAGAGCACGATGGTGGCCAGGGTCTGGTTCGACCAGCCGAAGTAGCGCCAGATAATGTTGAAGTCAACTTGCGACAAAATGCCGCCGATGACGAAGAGCGGCACCGCGATCATCAGGCGCGACACGGGCTTGCTCTGGTTGATGCGCGTGAAGTCGGCAATGACCAGACGCGCGGCCCTGAAGGCCGTGTCGCCCGAGGTGATGGGCAGGACCACAACGCCCAGAATGGCGAGCACCCCGCCCACGGGGCCCAGCAGGGTCATGCAGACCTCGTTGACGACCATGGCCGCGTTGGTCTTGGGTCCGAGCGCCTCAAGCAGGGCCGGGGCGCTTTCATAAAAGGTCATGCCGGCGGTGGCCCAGATAAGGGCGATGAGGCCTTCGGCAATCATCGCGCCATAGAAGACGCCCCGGCCACATTTTTCGTCAGGGGCGCAACGGGACATGAGCGGCGACTGCGTGGCGTGGAAGCCGGACAAAGCCCCGCAGGCGATGGTAATGAACATCAGCGGCCACATCGGCAGGCCCTGGGGATGCTGGTTGCTCCAGAAGCTTGCGCCTTCGGGCAGGGGCCATTCGTAAAACGCATAGCCCTTAACGATGAGTCCGCCGGCAACGCCAACGGCCATGACGATCAGCACCACGGCAAAGATCGGGTACAGCCGGGCGATGATCACGTCAATGGGCAGAACCGTCGCCAGAAAATAATAAATAAAGATGATGATGACCCAGAAGGTCAGGTCCATCCAGTCGGGGGTAAGCTGAGCCAGGAGACCGGCCGGAGCGGCCACGAAAACCACGCCCACCAGCACCAGCAGGATGATGGAAAACGCCCGCATAAACTGTTTGAAGCCGTTTCCGAGGGTATAGCCCACCACGTCGGGGATGGACTTGCCGTCGTAGCGGATGCTCATCATGCCGGAAAAGTAGTCGTGCATGCCGCCCGCGAAAATGGCGCCGAGGACAATCCAGAGCAAGGCGCTCGGACCGTAAAGGGCGCCTAAAATAGGCCCGAATACCGGGCCCACGCCGGCGATATTCAACAATTGGATGAGAAAGAGTTTGGCCGGGGGCAGTTTGATGTAGTCAACGCCGTCGGCCATGGTGTGCGCCGGGGTTGCCCGACAATAATCAACGCCGAACAGTTTTTCGGCCACGCGGCTATACAGGATGTAGCCCGCGCTCAGAGCGCCGGCGGCCAGCAGAAAATAGACAAAACTCGGCATAGGCGTCTCCTTTTACGGCAGAACGGGTCAGAGGTGAACGGGCGCAAACGCCTTGGCAACGGCGGCGGAAGAGCCCTGAAGCAAGGGTCATAAAAGAGCCAGTGTTAATTTACTCCCTATACATGCTATTTGGCAAGATAATGCTGAAAAGGCGGCAATTCTCATTATGAGCTTTTTGCGCCGGCTTTGAAGGCGGAGGGGATATCTGAGAGGCGCACAAAACGCGCTCCGCGCTGAACCAGAACCGGCAAGGCCTTTTTCAGGCCTTCGCGGGCGCCGCTTTGGGGTTTGTTCATATGCAGAAGCAGGATATCGCCGTTCCGGGCCGCCAGCAGTTTTTTGGTCACCCTGTCGGCGGAAAGGGTCGCGCCCTCGTCGCCGGCGATGCTGTAACCGGCTATGCCAAGGCCCAGGTCGCGGATGACGCTTACGGCGATATCGTCGTAATAGGCAGTCCCGGCTCGAAACCAGCGCGGCCTTCTCCCGGTCGAGCGCGCAATATCCCTGGCGTTGCCGTCTACCTCGCGCACCAGATCCGCCACCGAAGCCGTGCCCTTTATGCCGTACACGCTTTTGCCGTTGACCGAACACGGTCTATGCCGGGCACCGTGGGCCGCGATTTCAAAAAGCGGGTCGGCGGCCAGGGCCCGGACCTCTTCGGGGTGATCCCGCAGCCAGATCGAGGTGACGAAGATGGTGGCCGGAACGCGCCGCTCCCGCAGAAAGTCGATCAGGCCGGCGTCGTAACTGACGCCTTTTTTCCCTCCGCAAGCGTCCAGAGTCAGGGCCAGGACCAGACCTTCCGCACCGGCGGCGTTCGTGCCGCCCGCTTCCACGTTCAGGCGCGTCGTTATGCCCGGCAGGCGCTCTCCCCATTCGCTGGGGGCCTTGCCCGCGTAACGTCGCGCCAGATCGACGGCTGCGGCGTCCAGGCTCATGGCGGCGAAGGGCGCGTTTGCCTCCACGGCCTCCGGCCGGGAAGAGGGCTGCGCTTTGGTCCCGGCGCTTGTCTTGGAACCGTCCGGCGCTACGCTGGGAGCGGCGGACGCCGGGGACGGCTCGGGATCGACGCCGGCTTGCTCCGGAGCGTCTTCCGTTCTCGCCCCAGGCGTCTTTTCAAGAGATTCGACCAACTGGTCGAGAGCCGCGTTTTCATCACCGGAAGGGGCGGCGTTCATCAGGACATAGAAAAGCGCCAGACCGATGCCGAACAGCAAGAGCAGTCCTTGCGAAAGGAAACGCCTTTTCAGGATTGTCCCCCGGCGGGGGTATTTGGGGGCTGTTTTTCTCATGGCGCCCGCGTCCGGTCACAAGCCGAGCTTTGCCCTCAGACGGTCGTTTCAGGCGTTATCAGCTCGTCGGCGTATGTTCGCAGCGTCGCGACAGGCACGGACGCGCCCGTCCAGAGCCTGAGTTGCGCCGAGGCCTGGGCCGCGAAAAAAGTCAGCCCGTCCAGGCAGGCGACGCCGCAGGCCCTGGCTTCGGC
>JAIRTI010000149.1 GCA_031255035.1 Desulfovibrio sp. | reverse complement strand
AAAGGCGGCGTCCGCGCCGTTTGGCTGATCGCGGAATTTTTTGGCCGCCTCCAGGCAGGCCGCCGGGTCGGCGCCTTTGATGAGCATCGCCCGCGCTTCGGCGATCGGTTCTTTTTGCGTCTCGACAGCCGACGGCGCTTCGGCGATCGGCGCCTCCTCTGATCCCGGCACGAACTTCCACACGGCAAAAGCGCCGCCTCCCAGCGCCAGCGCGGCGATAAGCAGGATGACCGGCAGCAGGTTGTTGCCGCTTCGAGCCGGCGGCAACGGCGGCGGCAGGGCTTCGACCTGTGGCGGCGGCGGGGCAAGGTCCGGTTCCGGCGGCGGCGCCTCTTCAATCCGGGTTGCCGGGGCCTTTTCCGGCCCGGGCGAAGGCTGCGGGCTGGCCGCCGTGCCGATGCCCTGGCCTCCGCCCTGGGGGGAGTAAGCTATTTCAGGCGCCAGCAGGCTGCCCGTCACGCTTTTGGCGTCGGTAAAAGCGAGGGTGAGGCGGTAAATTTCCTGGCTGTCCAGCCGGTCAACGACTTCCGGCCCCACGGACACGGCGATGCCGTTGTCGGTCAGGGATAGTTCCCGCACCGGCAGAAAACTCTCCGCCGGCTGCCAGCCTCCGGGGGCCAGGCTCTTCTGGTCGGAGGCGCGCTTGATGGAGCAGCGCGCGCCTTCCAGGTCGCCCGCCTCCGTCAGATCGCTGATCCGCAAAAAGCCGTGGCCCGGACCTTTGGCGTCATCATTGACATAGAGTGCTTTCATGGTTCTCCCTCTTATGCGCCGGCGTCGATGCACAGGGCGTCCAGTATTTTTTTCAGGACGGCGTTGGCCTCCGGGTCAAAATCGCGCACGCCGTCAAAATTGACGTTTTCGTTGACCAGGTGCATGAGCGCGGCGGACCAGTCCATGGCAAAGTCCTCGACATAGTCGGCGGGGTCTTCGGCCAGAACGGGCAGGCTCTTGCCCGGCAAAATCTCTGGCGGCGGCGTGAACAGGGTTCGCCGGCGGGGGCCGAAAGAGACGGTCCGCTCCTGCTCGGTGCTGGAACGGGGATCAAAGCCGAGCCAGTCCGTGTAGGTGTTGACGACATCCGCGGCCAGACCGGCCTGTTTCCAGACAAGGCGCTCCTTTTCCACGTTGGCGTATCGCGAAGCCTTGCGCAGGGATTCCTCAAGCGCGAGCCGCGCGCCAAGGCGCACGAAGCCTTTTCCGATTTCGTGGACAAAGGCCGAGAACAGTTCCGGGGTGAAGGAGAAATACTGCTGCATGACCGCTTCGTCGGCCATGGCCCGCAGTTTGTCCAGCCAATATTTTTCTATGTGCTCGCCAAAGGCCTGGGCCTCGTCCCTGGGGGGCGTTTGCTTGTCCCGGCCTTGCGGCGCGGGCGTATCCGGGGCGATGAGGGCTTCTTCGCCCAGCAAATCGGCAAGCATGTCGTCCACCGAACTGTCCCGCGCGGGCGCGCCGACAGCGGCGCCGGCCGTGGGCATGGCGGCCAGTTCCGCCTGCATCTGGTATTGCGCCTGAAAGTACAAATCGTAGATATCCTGGTCGCGCACCGTCAGAGACCGGGCAAAGGCCCCGAAGCGCCGGGCTTTGGCCAGGCCGAGCATGATCCGGGCGAGGTTCTGCCCGAGCAGGCTTTTTTCCTTGCGCTCCTGCTCCTTGTCGTCGGTCCGCCGGTAAGGGCGCAGCCTGTCCCGCACCGCGGCCAGGCTTTCCTCAACCGTGGTCCTGATCTGCTGCCGTTTAAGTTCCGGTTTGCAGATGGGCGTGAGCTTTTCCCTGATCAGGGAAAGGCCGCCGTCGTTGGGCGCGAGAAAGGCCTGCCAGCTTTCCCGCTTATGGGCGAAATGTTCGGAGACGACCCGGCTTTGCATGAAGGCGTCTTCAAACTGTTTGACGTAGGGCGACATGTCGCTTTTCAGCGAGCTTTCGTGTCCGTCGGCGTCATGATTGAACAGATGCAGCTTGACCGTGGGGTTGCGCATCAGAAAGAAGTTGGCGAACGGCCCTTTGGCGTCCCAATGCCTGAGCCACTCATGGGAGGCGAAAATCTCCATGGAGGCGTACATGCGCGTGTCCCAGCGTTCGGAGACGTCCTTGGCGCCGGCCTTGTCCTCAAATTCAAGGTCGCTTTTGGTAAGGATGAAAAAGAGGGCGTTGGCCTTGCCGGCGCGCCGTTCCGGGGTGCCCCCGTGGGTGCCGGCGATCCAGTCGTTCACCGCGCCGCCCAGGCCCTGCACTTCCTGCACGCCGCTGCCGATGCACAGGAGCAGGGCGGTCAGCTCGCGCTCGGCGCAATAGCGTTCAAAGAGATAGGCGACCTTGCCGCGCAGAAAACACTCCTTGAGTTTGGCCGGTTCCTCGGCCTCTTTGCCGAGGTCGACAAACATCTTGCGGGATCGGTAGCCGGGAAAGTCAAGAAGGTCGGTATGTTCAAAAAAATCCGCTGCTTTGTCCCGCATGGAGATCACAAGCTCGGCCGTCAGGGCGGCCACGTGGACTCTGGGCAAGGCGGCGGACGCGCCATCTTTCGTGCTCAGTTCGATCCGGTCGCCCTGGTCCGGGGCCAGGACGCCCAGCGTGGCCACGTCGATGATGCTGTTTTCCCTCGGGATGAGGGCCTTGGCCCGGCAAAAGGCTTCCGGGGCGAAGTTCAGCGCGCGCAGGGCGGTGAACAGGGCGCGCAGCAGGTCGGTGAAGGGGGCGATGCCGTCCCAGATAAGGCCGAAAAGCTCGGCCCTGTCCGCGTCGCCGAGCAGGGGGGCCAGGGGAATGACCCGGGCCCAGAAATGCTGATCAAGGAGCTGCTGGACGCGGGCTTTGCTGCGAAAATACTTGTGGATATACTCTTGCAAATCTTCAACGTCATCGGCGGTCATGCCCCCGGTGGGGCTTGCGCCCGCGCGTTTTTCCAGGGCGCCCAGGGTGGCGAGCATGGAATCCCTGTCTGGGGCTTCCATGTGTTCCGCGTCGGAAAAATAGGTATTGGCAAGGATTTTGACGACATCAATGACTGAGAGCAAACGCGCATGCACCGGATACCCGGCCGGGGCTTCGGCGGGCTTTGTCAGGGTGAAACGCGTCACCAGGCCGGTTGACTCCTTGCCGCCGGCCGGGTTGATTTCGCTGAGGAAATCATAGGTGTTCTCCCCCACCTGGGTCCAGAGCTTGCCTTCGGCGTTGCCCGCGAGCGTTGACACCAGATAGGACTTGCCGGCCTGGCTCGGGCCGAACACGCCGGCGCACATTTTGCGTCTGGCGGCCGCCGCGCAGGAGCGCATAAGCCTGCCGGCCTTGCGCAAGGCCTTTTCATGGCTTTCAAGGTCGCGTCCGACAAGGGCCTTGTTCTGTACAAGCCAGTCCCCGGCCAGGGCCGTTTCCCGTGCCAGGCGTTCGCATTGTTCCGCAAGGGTTTGATCTTCTTCGTACATGGTCTGTCCTGTTCTTTCGTCCTCGTGCATGTCAATCCGATGTGTCAAAGCCCGGCAATTCTCATTATGAGCTTTTTGCGGCCCCCCCATGCGCCAACTGTGAAAGGCAATGCCTCCGGCGGCCGGGGCGCTGCCCCGGACCCCGCCGGGGGAAATGATTTCCCCCGGACCCCCTCAGTTTGGGTGCCGTTGCGCGTAGCAACAGGGCAGCACTTGGGTTCCGGCTGCGCGTAGCAACAGGGCACAACTACAGTCACCCATTCGCCGGGTCCAGGGCCGGCCAGGCCCTGGCGGGTGTGGGCAGAGCCCACATGCGATCAAATTGGCTTCGACAAAATTCGAATTGCTGAATTGCCGTGAGCCCGCTTGCGCGTCGCCTTCATGTGCCGTAGGCTGGAGGGGCCTGTTTCGCCCGCAGCCAG
>JAIRTI010000127.1 GCA_031255035.1 Desulfovibrio sp. | reverse complement strand
TATTTTCTTATAATCGTAATAATATTCGTATCCGGGAAATTTAGCCGCCCACTTCCGCGACAGGGTCGGAGAATCCAATTCTGTTATAAAAAATCCATTCCGCAAACGGCTGATGAACTTGTTCCATTCCTTGTCGTTTTTTTGCGGCAAACGGAAGCAGTCTGTAAGGAACAGGCCAATCTGGTTTGCCGCCTCGGCGAAAACCTGAGTATTGCTTCTGTTTAAATTCAGATGGTGTCCTTTGTCGCTTTTGTTCAGTTTTTGCTGAATTTCGAACTCAAGGTATGTTTCATCCGGAGTATGCCAGACATTGGTATGTCCCAACGCTGGCAACTTATCACATGGCCATTTTTTGAACTTGGAGGTGAGATCTTTTTTATAGTGGGTATCAATGGCTTTCGTCACCCTGCTGTCGTTTTCCCAGCCGTGGAACCCGGAGAAGTGCTGATGGGCGTAAGTATCGGCGAAGATATGAATCAGTATGCCGATCCGCATCAGGTTACATGCGTCGGGAGCGCGCAGGTATTCGCATTTCGCGGCAAAAAGCATGGCCTGTATCAGGGATGCTTTTTCCAGAGAGGCGGCTTGTGTCCTGTAGAGTTCCCGAGAGGTGGTGTCTGGATAACTCTTGAGAGGTTGAGCGGTGATGAAGTGGAAGGGGATGGTGATGGCGCGTTGGTTTGAGACCAGAAGCAGTCGGAGCATGGTGTCCCAGCGATTGAAGCCTGTGGTGATCGGATAAAATGTCCAGTTCTTGCCATTGGTGTGTTTTCTCGCCAGATGCTGCGCGTAAGCGGGAACATCGGCAATGGTGAACGGGGCGTAAAGATCATAATCATCCACATATTGGGAATATAAAGCCAGGCTTTGCGCCTGCGGCTCGGGAACTCCGACAAAGCTGGCTATGGTCTTGACCGCAAAATAGTGGAAATTGATATTCATCGTACCACGTTCTCCAGGTTACGATATTGATATGCTGGTCACGGAAGAGGGCCAGTCCTTGTCCGGGCATATTCCCGTATCAGGCGCGTCCTCAATATTATTCGATCCTGACACAGATGGGGGAGGAAATCCATCTCAGAAATGTGTATTTTGTTTTTTTATCCAGGGAAGCGTTGAATAAAGCGCTCCTGCCGGCACGGGCGCACGCCAGAATTTTTGCCGCCGATAAAATTGTGTCGATAAAATTGTTGACAGGCCGTCTTTCTCTGATGTAATTCTTTCGCACGGCGTATGATGCGCCGTCAAGAAAAGGAAAACCCAATGTCCGCACGTTTTGCCAACCATGACTCTTCTTATGCCGGCGCCTTCTGGTTCGGTTTTTATTGGTTTGGCCGCGCCTGCGGGCTGGTGGGGGCAATGCGCTGACAAGCGTGGGGCACAAAAGACATCAGGCCGCAGGCAGAAATGCCGGCGGCTTTTTTTTGCTTTCGGCATCGGCGGTCCGGTTCGTAACCTCAAGACTCGACGGGCAAGGAGACAACAATGCATCTTGGCAAAAAGGTCCGCATGGAGCGTTTTTTCAACCGTCATATCGGGCGGTCCATTATTGTTCCCATGGATCACGGGGTCACGGTCGGGCCCATACACGGCATTGCGGACATGCGCAACGCCGTTGACAAGGCGGCCGAGGGCGGGGCGGACGCCGTGCTCATGCACAAGGGCCTGGTCCGGTGCAGCCACCGGGGGAGCGGCCGCGACATCGGCCTTATCGTCCATCTTTCCGCAAGCACGGCCCTGTCGCCGGCCCCGAACAGCAAGACTCTGGTGGGAACGGTTGAGGAAGCCGTCCGCCTCGGCGCCGACGGCGTGTCCGTACACGTGAACCTTGGCGATGAGGACGAAAAAAGCATGCTCGCCGATTTCGGACGCATCGCGCGTTCCGCCGACGACTGGGGCATGCCGCTGCTGGCCATGGTTTACGCCAGAGGCCCGAAAATCAGCGATGAATACGACCCCGGCGTTGTCGCCCATTGCGCCCGTGTGGGCGTCGAGCTTGGGGCCGATGTGGTCAAGGTGGCCTATACCGGCGATATGGAAAGTTTCTCCAGGGTGGCCGAAGCCTGCTGCATCCCGGTGATTATCGCCGGGGGCGCGAAAATGGATTCCAACAGGGACATTCTGCAGATGGTGCACGATTCCCTGAAGGCCGGCGGCGGCGGCATCTCCCTGGGACGCAACGTCTTTCAGCATGAGAGGCCGCAGCGCCTGTTGCAGGCCCTGCGCGGGCTCGTTCATGAGGATTGGGATGTCGAGCAGGCCCTGGCCCTGATGGAATCCTGAACCGCGCTCCGCCGCGAAACAAGAAAGGTAATTATGAACAGGCTTTCCCGCGATACGCTAAACGGCGTCACCGCCGTTTCCTTTCCCGCCCTTTGCTGGTGGCGGAATGCTTATGCCGTGCGGGGAAAAGCGCGCCCATAGCCGGGTGCGCGCTATCGGTCAAAAGCCGCCTCCCCGCCGGGTGAGGAGGCTTTTTTTGTAACGGACGGAACTGAAAACAGCACACAACACACAGGACACCACCATGCGCATCCGACTCGAACAGGAATACCGCCTTCTCGAAAACGACGTGGAAACGCCCATCAGCCTGTATCTGCGCGAAGTGGGCAACGAACAGGGCATACTGCTGGAAAGCGCCGAGGTTGACGGGCGCTGGGGCCGCTACAGCATCATCGCCGGGAATTTCCTCCTGCGCGTCGGTTGCCGGAACGGCCTTCTGGAACTGGCCTCGCGCGACAGGCGGCTGAACGACTTGAAACGCTACGACGGCCTGCCCTTTGTCGAGGGCCTGCGAAAGGTGATGGACGCTTTGGAGATCGCGCCTGCCGGGCCGGGCGATCTGCCGCCCATAACACGCGGTTTGTATGGCTATTTCGGTTACGGCATGGCCGGTATTTTTGAGCCCAAACTGTCCGTGGCCCTGCCGCCCGCCGACGCGGAATGCTGCCTGGTCCTGCCGGGGACCCTTACCCTTTTTGACCATCAATATAACAGACTATGCCGTTTGTCGTTGGCGTCTTCACCCGCCGGAAAGACGAGCCGGGGCGATATCGCGGAACGGCCGGCAACCGTGGGCAAAATCAGCGCCACTATCGAGAAAGGCGCGTACCTGCGCCTGGTGGAGGATGTTCGCGAACGCATCCGCCAGGGCGAAGGCATCCAGGTGGTGCCCTCGGTGCGCTTCCAGGCGCCGTTCGAGGGCGAACCCTTTACCCTGTACCGGCGTCTGCGGCGAATCAACCCGTCTCCCTATCTCTTTTTCATGCGTCTGCCGGGGGTAACGCTCATGGGCTCGTCGCCGGAAGTCATGGTCGGCTGCCAGGGCGACGCCCTGCGTCTGAGCCCCATCGCCGGCACAAGGCCACGCGGCGGCAGCGCGGGCGAAGACAATCTTTTTGAAGGAGAGCTGATCAGCGATCCCAAGGAACAGGCCGAGCACGTCATGCTGGTCGACCTCGGCCGCAACGACCTCGGCCGGGTGGCAACGCCGGGTTCGGTCAAGCTTGAGCGCTACATGGAAGTGGAGCGCTTCTCCCACGTCATGCACCTGACCTCGTATATCACGGCCACGCTCGCTCCCGGCCTTGACGCTCTGGACGTGCTGGCGGCGGCCTTTCCGGCGGGCACGGTGACCGGAGCGCCAAAAATCCGGGCCATGGAGATTATCGCCGAAGTCGAGCGTCAGCCGCGCGGTCCCTACGGAGGGGCCATCGGCTGGCTTGGTCTGGACAAGGACGGCGTCCACCTGGACACGGGCATCACCATCAGAAGTCTGTGGGTCAGGAACGGCCAGGTCCAGTGGCAGGCCGGCGGCGGGGTGGTGTTCGACTCCAGCCCCGAGGCCGAATGGAAGGAGTGCAACAACAAGGCCGCGGCCATGCGTCTGGTGCTGGCCGGCAGCGGGGCCGTATCGTGAACGTCGGCGGACCGAAACGGGAATCACATTTTTCATCCGGCGCAAGCCATGAGAGGGATCGCATGTTTTTAATCATCGATAACTACGATTCGTTTACCTACAATCTGGTCCAGGCCTTCCATGGGCTCGGCGTCACGCCGAAGCTGCTGCGCAACGACGACCCGGCGCTGCTGTCCCTGGCCGGCGATCCCTCCCTTGAGGCGGTCTGCCTGTCGCCGGGCCCCGGTCATCCCGACAAGGCGGGTCTGTGCCTGGACTTTCTTGCCGCGCTGCCCCAAAGCGTGCCCGTTCTCGGCGTGTGCCTCGGGCATCAGGTCCTGGCGCGCTTCGCCGGGCTTGAGGTCTCGGTGGCCCGGAATATCGTGCACGGCAAGGCTTCGGACATCACCCATGACGGCCGGGGGCTTTTCAGGGGCCTGCCCTCGCCCATGCGCGTGGGCCGCTATCACTCTTTGCTGGCGCTGGCCGGGGATGACGAACGGCGGGTCCGGGTCACGGCCCGAAGCCCCGAAGGCGAAATCATGGCTATCGCCTATGGCGATCGTCCCTGGTACGGCGTGCAGTTCCACCCCGAATCCGTGCTCACCCCGGACGGCGTCCGCTTGCTGGGCAATTTTATCGCCTTGCGGGATGCCGAAGGGCGGAAGGATGAAGCTGACGCCGGAGCGAAGGATGGCGCGGGAACGACGGCAGAGGCCCCGGACGCCGGGGGCCGTGACGATGGCGAGCCCACGCCGCCGCGCCTGTCCGCCATTATGGAGGACCTGGCTCTGGGGCGGGATCTGACGCCCTTCAAGGCGCGTTCGGCCTTTTCCCGGCTTATGGACGGGGAGTTTTCTCCGGCCCAGGCCGGGGCCTTTTTGCTGGGGCTGCGCGCCAAAGGCGAAACCCCCGAGGAAATGGCCGAAGCGGTCAAGGCCATTCTCGACCGGGCCGTGTCCGTGGCCGTCCCGTCCCACGCGCCGGTGCTGGACGTTGTCGGCACTGGCGGGGACGGAAAAAACTCCTTCAACTGCTCCACCGGCGCCGCGCTTGTTCTGGCGGCCCTCGGCCATAAAATACTGAAACACGGGAACCGGTCCGTGTCCTCCAGGTGCGGCAGCGCCGATGTCCTTGAAGGCCTGGGCGTCCCCCTGGATTTTCCTCTTGAGGATATCCCGGTCCGCCTTGAGCGCGACGGCTTCGTTTTTCTGTTCGCCCCGCGCTTCCACCCGTCCTTCAGGCACATCATGCCCATTCGCCGCGAACTGGGCATCCGGACTCTGTTCAACCTGCTCGGCCCCCTGGTCAATCCGGCCAGGCCTGGCGTCTGCTTCCTCGGGGTTGCCGATCCGGCCATGCTGCCCCTGGTGGCCAACACCCTGGCCCGCCTGGGCGGACGCAGCGGTGCCGTGGTCTGCGGCGCGGGCGGCTATGACGAACTGACCTGCCTCGGACCGGCGCGCGTCGCCTATGTTCGCGGCGACGCCGTCCGCTTTGAGGAACTTGACCCGGCCGCTTACGGCTTCAGCCCGTGCGACCCTGAGGCGCTTGCCATCGAAGGGCCGGAGCAGGGCGTGGGCGTGCTGCTCGATCTGCTCAACGGCGGCGGTCCCGAGGCCATGCGCGACATGCTCGCCTTTAACATCGGCTTCGGCCTGCATCTGCTGCACCCTGAAAAACCCGTGGCCGCTTGTATGATAGAGGCCAAAAAGGCCCTGGCCGCCGGCGTGGGCGGACGCTACCTTCTGGATCTCATCAACCGCAAGGGATGCCCGGATGGCGCGGCCGTCGCCTGAGGAGAAAGCGATGCTGACCTCATTTCGCAAAGCCCAACAGTCCTCGATTACCCGCCTGGCGGCGCTTGAATCCATCGGCGCATTGCCCGCTCCCTACGCCGGGGCGAGGCTTCCCTTTGCCGCCGGCCTGAAAAAACGCGGTCCGGGCGCCGTTATCGCTGAATATAAACGAGCGTCTCCGTCTCTGGGCGACATCAATCTCGGCCTTGAGCCCGAAGAGGTCGCTTCCCTGTATGCGCGGGCCGGCGCAAGCGCTTTTTCCGTGCTGACGGAAGGGGCGCACTTCAAAGGCGATGTCGATTTTCTGGCGCGCATGGCCGGGCCGGGGCTGCCCATGCTCCGGAAGGATTTTCTGCTGCATCCGCTCCAGGTGGAGGAAACGGCGGCCACCCCGGCCTCGGCCCTGTTGCTCATCGTGCGCATGCACGACGCGGCGGCCCTTGTCGCCATGCTGAACGCCGCGAAACGCTTCGGCCTTGAAGCCGTTATCGAAGTCTTTTCGCGCGACGATCTGAACAAGGCGCGGCAGGCCCTGGCCGAGTCGGAAACCGTGGCCGGGGGCCTTCCCGCGATCATCCAGGTCAACAACCGCGACCTTGATACCCTGATCCTCAGCGAAACGCCTTCCCGCGAGCTGATAGCCTTGAAGCGGGACGGGGAAATCTGGATATCGGCCAGCGGCGTCACCCGCCGCGACCAGGTGATCGAGCGGGCCCGCCTGGGATTTGACGCCGTCCTGGTGGGCAGTTCGATCATGCGGGAGCGGGACCCCGGCGAGGCTCTGGCGCGTCTGACCGGCACGGCTCTGGTGGAGAAAGGGCAATGAAAAGCGGAGGTCTCAAAGAAGCGGCCATCAAGATATGCGGTCTGCGCGAGCCGGACGACGTGGCCCTGTGCCTGGACCTGGGGGTTGATTTCACGGGCTTCGTCTTTGTGAAGGACAGCCCCCGCTATGTCGAAGCGGCGGCCGCCGCCCGTCTTCCCAGAGGCGGGGCCGCGCGCGTGGGCGTTTTCGCGGGGCAGAGCGCGGACGAGATACAACGGATTATGGATGTCGCCCGGCTCGATTTCGCGCAATTACACGGCGATGAGAGCCCGGAACTGTGTCGGAAGGTCGGAGCGGAGCGCGTCATCAAGGTGTTCTGGCCGCAACGGATTCCGGACGCGACAAACGCGGACGCGACCTTGTCCGGGCGGCTTGACGCCCTGTGCGCTCCCTTTGCCGACGTCTGCGCCTTTTTTTTGCTGGATGCCGGAACGGCCGGCGGCGGAAGCGGACGCAGTCTTGCCTGGACCGGGCTTGAGCATTTTTGCCCCACCCTGCCCTGGCTGCTGGCGGGCGGCATCGGGGAGCATAACGCGTGTGCGGCCCTGAGCGCGTGCCGACCGTTCGGCCTTGACTGCAATTCGGCGCTGGAGACCTCGCCCGGCGTGAAGGACGGCGCCAGGATCGCGGCGCTCATGCGTTCCATCGGGCGGGAAGGCCGGGGCTGAGAATGGTGGAATGTCACCCATGAAAACAAGGGAGAGACCGGTGAAAAAAGGGTACTTTGACGAATTCGGCGGCCAGTTCGTGCCTGAACTGCTCATTCCGCCGTTGAGCGAACTGGAGGAGGCCTGCGGCAGCATCTTGCCGTCAGAAAGTTTTCAAGAGGAGCTTTCGCATCTGCTTTGCAGCTTTGCCGGCAGGGAAACGCCCCTGACCCGGTGCGAGCGCCTGTCCGGGCGTCTGGGCTTCACCCTCTGGCTGAAACGGGAGGATCTCCTGCACACGGGCGCTCATAAAATGAATAACACCCTGGGCCAGGCCCTGCTTGCCAAAGGCATGGGCAAGACGGCGCTGGTGGCTGAAACCGGCGCGGGCCAGCACGGCGTGGCTACGGCCGCAGCCGCGGCCCGCCTGGGTCTCGCCTGCACCATCTTCATGGGGGCCGAGGACGTCGAGCGGCAGGCGCCCAACGTCATGCGCATGCGCCTGCTCGGGGCGCGGGTCGTGCCGGTTGAAAGCGGCACGCGCACCCTCAAGGACGCCATCAACGCCGCCCTGCGCCACTGGATCGCCGAGCAGCGCACCACCCATTACAGCTTCGGCACAGCCGCCGGGCCCCACCCGTTCCCGACGCTGGTCAGGGATTTGCAGTCCGTCATCGGCAACGAGAGCATACGCCAGTGCCGGGAAAGCTTCGGGCGGCTGCCGGACGCGGTGGTGGCCTGTGTGGGCGGCGGCTCCAACGCCATCGGCATGTTTTATCCCTTCATCCGCGAGACCGGGGCCGACGCGGTCCGCCTGATCGGCGTGGAGGCCGCCGGCACGGGCGAGCCGGGCTGCTGGAATTCCGCGCCGCTGAACCTGGGGTCGCCGGGCGTGCTGCACGGCAATCACACCATGCTGCTCCAGGACAAAGACGGGCAGATTCAGCCTTCGCATTCAGTCTCGGCCGGGCTGGATTATCCGGGGGTCGGGCCGGAGCACGCCGCCCTGCATAAAACGGGAAGGGCCGAATACTCAATGATCCGCGACGAACGCGCCCTGCGCGCTTTTGCCGCGCTGTGTCGTGAAGAGGGCATCCTGCCCGCGCTGGAATCGTCCCACGCCCTGGCCTGGGTCCTGGACAACGCCGGAGACCTGCCCCAAGGCGGGCACGTGCTGGTGAACCTCTCCGGCAGGGGCGACAAGGATATGGACATCATCCAACGGCATATGCCGGCTTTGTATGAAGAGCGCTGAGGAGCGGCATCATGGAACATATACTGACAACGAGTATTCAAAAGGCCGCGGATCGTGGCCGCACGGCCCTCATCCCCTTTCTGACGGCGGGTTTTCCCGGCAGGGAACGGTTCTGGACGGAACTTGAGGCCCTGGATAAAGGCGGGGCCGACATCATCGAAATAGGCGTGCCCTTTTCCGACCCGGTGGCCGACGGCCCTGTGGTGGAAGCGGCTTCGGTCAAGGCCCTGGAAAACGGCGTCAGCCTGGCCTGGATTCTTGACGAACTGAAGCGGCGGCGGGGCGGATTCCGCGCCCCCCTGGTGCTGATGGGCTACTACAACCCCTTCCTGCAATACGGTCTTGAGCGTTTTGCCGAAGACGCCGCCCGCGCCGGCGTGGCCGGCTGCATCGTGCCGGACCTGCCCCTGGATGAAGACGCGGCCCTGCGCGCGGCCCTTGAAGCGCACGGCATGGCGCTCATCCCCCTGATCGGGGTGAACACGGACGGCGAACGCATGCGGGCCTATGCTCAAAAAGCCAAGGGCTTCGCCTATCTCGTCTCCGTCCTCGGCACCACCGGTGAACGCAGCGCCTTTCCGCCGGAACTGGACCGCGCTTTCAGGCTGGCCAGGGAGATATTCAGCGTGCCGATCGCCCTCGGCTTCGGCATTGCCCGGCCGGAGCAGGTGGCGGCGATGCCCGTGCGCCCGCGGGCGGTGGTCTTCGGCTCGGCCTTGTTACGGCATATTGAAGAGGGCGGCAACGCCTCGGGTTTCATGGAGCGCTGGGCCGATGCCTGAGAGGAGGATGGCGAACGGAGAACGCCGGCAATTCTGATTTTGTCGAAGCCAATTTGATCGCATGTGGGCTCTGCCCACACCCGCCAGGGCCTTGCCTTTCGCGGTTCTGTTGTCGAAGCCAATTTGATCGCATGTGGGCTCTGCCCACACCCGCCAGGGCCTTGCCGGCCCTGGACCCGGCGATTGGGTGGCTGAAGTTGTGCCCTATTGCTATGTGCAGTTGGAACCAAACTGAGGGGG
>JAIRTI010000116.1 GCA_031255035.1 Desulfovibrio sp. | reverse complement strand
CCCCGCCTCACGGCGATTATTCACAACCGGACAAGCCCCCCTCTAGCTGAGGCCTGCCCGGATGACAGAGAAATCGGATGCGCCCTGCTTTTCGGCTCCTTATTCACTGTCACACGCGGCGCTCATACGCCGCCCCTTGCTGTGAATTTTCACCATCCTCGCCCGCCCGGCCCGGTTCTTTTGTCGCGGCGGCCCGCGCTGGGCATCTATAGCAATTAACGCTTGAAACAGCTCGCTTACGGCGGGCAAAGCCCGCCTGCTCCTGTCTCGCGGCAAGGATTTGCGGACAAATCCCTCCGAGCGTTTCACACATGCAATGCTCTATTCCATCGTGCCTGACCCAAAAGAAAACCCGGACTTCAATTATCAATAAAGCACAAGTCGTGCCAAATAATATCTCAGTGATTTTATTGACTTTAAACTCAAAAAACGAAAAGAAACGCCAGGCTTGCTGTAAAATGCAGCAGGGGAAAAGCCCCGCCTTGATGCAATTTGCAGCGGAACCGCCGTCGGGCGCGTCCCCCGGCCAGGACCAGGGATTCTCAAGGCTCTCCGGTCAAAAAAACCGCTGCAAATTGCAACAGCTTCACGGAAGGCAAGTTGCCGGGTTTTGTTGAAGACAAGATGTTTGTCGAAGCCAATTTGATCGCATGTGGGCTCCGCCCGCACCCGCCAGGGCCTTGCCGGCCCCAGCTTCGTACCTGGACCCGGCGATTGGGTGGCTGTAGTTGTGCCCTGTTGCTACGCGCAGTCGGAACCCAAACTGAGGGGGTCCGGGGGAAATCATTTCCCCCGGCGGGGATTCCAAAGGGGCAGCGCCCCTTTGGCCGCCGGAGGCATTGCCTTTCAAAGCTGACCCGCCTGGTCGGCCAACCCCAGGCGTTTCAGCTTCCGCCATAAAGAGCCCCGGTTTAAACCGAGCAGCGCGGCCGCCTTGCTGGTTGAGCCCCCGGCCTCTTTTATTACGCGGGCCAGGTAGCGGCGTTCGTTTTCCTCCAGGCTGATCAATTCGGACGCGGCTTCGCTTTCCGCCTCCGGGGCGGCCGAGCGGCCCCGCAACTCCCGCGGCAGATCGGAAACGCCGATCAATTCGCTCCGGCAGAGGATCATGGCCCGTTCAATCATATATTCCAGTTCGCGCACGTTGCCGGGAAAATCATAGCTCATGAGCAGGTCGATGGCTTTGTCGTCCAGGCCTTTGACGGCTTTGTCGCGGTCCGCCTGGTTGCGGGCGATGAAATAGGCCGCCAGCAGCGGGATATCTTCCTTGCGCGCGGCCAGCGGCGGTACGATCAGCGGCATGACGTTGAGCCGGTAGAACAGATCCTGACGGAAAGCGCCCCCGGCCACCATTTGCTTCAAATCTTTGTTGGTGGCGGCGATAATGCGCGTGTCAACCGGAATCTCTTTTGTCCCGCCGACGCGGAACAGGGTGCGGCTCTCAAGCACCCGTAACATGGCGGCCTGCATGCTCAGGGACATGTCGCCCACTTCATCCAGAAAAAACGTGCCGCCGGCGGCGGACTCCAGCAGTCCCTTTTGCGTGTTGTAAGCGCCGGTGAACGCGGATTTTTCATGGCCGAACAACTCCCGCGTGAGCAAATCCTCGGTAAAGGACGCGCAGTTGATGGCCAGAAAGCGCCCGCCGCTCCGCGCGCTGTGGGCATGCAAAGACCGGGCGACCAGGTCTTTGCCGGTGCCGGTTTCGCCAAGAAGCAGCACGGTGCAGTCAGTGGCGGCGATCTGCCTGATATTGTTCTTTAATTGAGAAACGGCCGCGCTGTTGCCGATGATTTTCGGCGCGTCGGCGTTGTGCAGGGAGCGTCTGAGTTCGTGCAATTCCACCTGGGTGCGCCGTTTTTCCAGCGCGCGCTCCACCATAATCAGCATTTCGTTCAGGCGCAGGGGTTTGGCAAGGTACTGGTACGCGCCCATCTTTACGGCGTCCACGGCATCCTCGATAGAGGCGTATCCGGTCACCATAATGACCTCTGTGGTCGGATGGGCGCTTTTGATATGCTTCAGCAAGCGCAGTCCGCCCATGTCGGGCATGCGGATATCGGAAATGACCAGGGCAAAGGACTGCCGGGCCAGGGCGAGCACGGCCTCTTCGCCCGTTGCGGCCTCAAAAGCGTTAAAGCCGTTGTCCCGCAATATGTCAGCCACATATTCACGGGCGATGTCCTCATCCTCCACGACAAGAATATTCTTGTTGTCCATGTTTACCTGCCGGCTTTGAGGTGTGCGGCAAAATCGTTTTGGGGCAGGGGCAGGTCAATGAAAAAGCGGGAACCTTGTCCCGGCCGGCTTTCCACGCGCACCCCGCCGCCGCATTCCTCAATGATGCCGTAACCGATGGAAAGCCCGAGCCCGGTTCCTCGCCCGACTTCCTTGGACGTAAAAAACGGGTCGAAAATACGTTGAAGGTGCTCCGGAGGAATGCCGCAGCCGCTATCCTCAACCAGCAGCGTGACCATGCCCTTGGGGGGCTTGGCGTCGAGAGTGACGCGCACTTTTCCGGGGCGGTCGCCGATGGCCTGGACGCCGTTGCTGATGATATTGAGCAGGGCCTCGGACATGCGCTGCGGGTCCAGGTCGAGTTGAAGGCTCT
>JAIRTI010000253.1 GCA_031255035.1 Desulfovibrio sp. | reverse complement strand
TTGCGGCCCCCCATGCGCCAACTGTGAAAGGCAATGCCTCCGGCGGCCGGGGCGCTGCCCCGGACCCCGCCGGGGGAAATGATTTCCCCCGGACCCCCTCAGTTTGGGTTCCGGCTGCGTGCTCTTCAAAGGCAAAAAGTATGAACAGTCGCTCCCCGCGCGTATCAACAGGGCGCCACTTGGGTTCCGACTGAACGTATCAATAAGGCACAACGATCAGTCACCCAATCGCCGGGTCCAGGGCCGGCCAGGCCCTGGCGGGTGTGGGCAGAGCCCACATGCGAACAGAATTGGCTTCGACAACAGAACCGGGGTGTGGGCAGAGCCCACATGCGATCAAATTGGCTTCGACAAAATGAGAATTGCTGGCGCGAAACGGACGCCTTTTGTAAACGTAAACATTTTTTTTCAATCCCCCCATTTACCGCTTGTAAAGGGCCGTGCACATACCTTATAGTCATGCTGGAAGTCATTTCATCGTGAAACGGTCCTGACGCCGGACGCGCGTCCGGCGGTTAATTTCCTTCCCACCTTCAGCCGGAGGTTCGTATGGCGGCCAAGAAACTGCATGTCGACGGCTACAAGACCCTCGCCAAATACATGGACCAGTTCGATGACAAGGACTCGGCCCTGATCAAAGTCCTTTACGAAGCGCAGCATATCTTCGGCTATCTGTCCAAAGAGGTGATGCTCTTTATTTCGGACAAGCTCCGCGTTCCCGCGTCAAAAATCTACGGCGTGGTCACTTTTTACTCTTACTTCACCACGGAGCCCAAGGGCCGCTGTCAGTTGAAGGTCTGTATGGGCACGGCCTGTTTCGTGCGCGGCTCCGAAAAGATCATGCGCCGTCTTGAAAAAGACCTGGGCATTGTCCGGGGCGGCACCACGCCGGACCGCAAATTCAGCCTTGACTCGCTGCGCTGCGTCGGCGCCTGCGGCCTGGCGCCGGTGATGCTGGCTAATGAAAAAGTCTACGGTAAGATCACGGAAGACGACGTGAACAAAATCATCAAGGACAACAACGCCTAGAGGTAGCCCATGCGGAAAATAGCCACTCCCAAGGATCTTGCCGAAGCCCACGCCAAACTGCGCCCGCTCATGGCGCTGCGCGCCGAAGGGGACAAAAGCGCGGATAAGCGCGAACTCCTCATCTGCGGCGGCACGGGCTGCCAATCCTCGCAGAGCAAGGAACTGCTCGCGGCCCTGAACAAGGAAATCAAGGCCGCCAAACTGCAAAAAAGCGTCACCGCCCAGATCACCGGCTGTTTCGGCTTCTGTGAAAAGGGCCCCATCGTCAAAGTCTTCCCCGACGACGTGTTCTATACGGAAGTCACGCCGGAGGACGCCAGGGACATCGTCCGCAGCCACCTGGAGGGCAACACCATAGTCGAGCGGCTTCTGTACGAGGACCCGGCCCGTGGCGGCCTGCGCCTGGAAAAGCAGCACGACATGGATTTCTATAAGAAGCAGATGCGCGTGGCGCTCTGTAATTGCGGCCTTATCAACCCGGAACTTATTGAGGAATATATCGCGGCCGAAGGCTATCTCGGCCTGTCCAAGTGTCTGAGCGCCATGAAGCCCGCCGAGGTCGTGGCCGAAGTCAAGTCCTCCGGCCTTCGCGGCCGGGGCGGCGGGGGCTTTCCCACGGGCCTCAAGTGGGAAATCGCGGCCAGACAGAAAAACGACGTCAAATACGTCATCTGCAACGCCGACGAGGGTGACCCTGGGGCGTTCATGGATCGTTCGATTCTCGAAGGCGACCCGCACAGCATCGTCGAGGGCATGGCCATTGCCGCCTACGCCATGGGTTCGCGCTACGGATACGTGTATATACGGGCGGAATACCCTCTGGCAATCGAGCGTTTGCAGCGCGCCGTGGACCAGGCGCGCGAAGCCGGATTTCTGGGCGAAAACATACTCGGTTCCGGCTTTTCCTTTGACATCGAGCTCAAATACGGCGCGGGCGCTTTTGTCTGCGGCGAGGAAACGGCCCTCATCCACTCCATTGAAGGCGGGCGCGGCGAACCCACCTCCAAACCCCCGTTCCCCGCGGAAAAAGGGCTGTGGGGCAGGCCCACGATCATCAACAACGTGGAGACCTTCGCCAACGTGCCCCAGATACTGCGCCGGGGCGCGGCCTGGCTTTCCGCGTTCGGCACTGAAAAAGCCAAGGGCACCAAGGTTTTCGCCCTGGCCGGCAAGATCAACAACGTCGGCCTGGTGGAAGTGCCCATGGGCATCACCCTGCGGGAAATCATCTATGAAATCGGCGGCGGCATCAAAGACGGCAAGAAATTCAAGGCCGTGCAGACGGGAGGCCCTTCGGGAGGCTGTATCCCGGCAGGCGATCTCGACATCGCCATCGACTACGAAGCCCTGACCGCCAGAGGCTCCATGATGGGCTCCGGCGGCATGATCGTCATGGATGAAGACAACTGTATGGTGGATATCGCCAAGTTCTACCTGGATTTCACCATGGAGGAATCCTGCGGCAAATGTACGCCCTGCCGCATCGGCAACAAACGCATCCACGAGATTCTCACCGCCATCACCGACGGCAAAGCCACCATGGAAGACCTCGAAAACCTCAGTTCCCTGAGCAGGGTCATCCAGGACACGGCCCTTTGCGGTCTCGGCCAGACCGCGCCGAACCCGGTCCTCAGCACCCTGAAGCACTTCTGGGACGAGTACGTGGCCCACGTTGTGGAGAAGCGCTGCCCGGCGGGCGTGTGCATCAATCTTCTTGACTTCGTGATCAGCGACGCCTGCGTCGGCTGCGGCCTGTGCAAACGCGGCTGCCCGGTCTCGTGCATCAGCGGCGAGAAAAAGCAGCACCACACCATAGATATCAGCCGTTGCATCAAATGCGGCGCCTGCGAAGGCAAGTGTCCGATTCACGCCATTGTCCGCCAATAACGCCGGGAGATACCATGATCAGTCTGACCATCAATGAAAAACACGTTGAAGTGCCCGAAGGCTCGACCATACTTGACGCGGCGCGCAAGCTTGACATCCATATACCGACTCTGTGCCACCTGAACCTGCACGACATCAAAATGGTGAACCAGGGCGCCACCTGCCGGGTCTGCATGGTCGAAGTGGCGGGCCGGCGCACCCTGGCCCCGGCCTGCGCCACGCCCGTGGCCGCCGGCATGGAGGTCAAAACCCACACGCCGCGCACCATCATCGCCAGGCGCACGGTCATGCAGCTTATTTTGTCCAACCATCCCAAGGACTGTCTGATCTGCGCCAAGAGCACCGACTGTGAGCTTCAGGCCCTGGCCGCCGAGCTTTCCATCCAGAACATCCGCTATACCGGCGAGATGGCCCAGTTCAAAAAAGATGAATCCAGCCCGGCCTTTGTGCGCGAGATGAACAAGTGCGTCCTCTGCCGCCGCTGCGAAACCATGTGCAACCAGGTGCAGACCGTGAACGCCCTTTCCGGCCTGAACCGGGGCTTTCGCACCACCGTGGGCACGGCCTTCAACCTGCCGGTCATCGACACCACCTGCACCTCGTGCGGCCAGTGCGTGGCCGTCTGCCCCACGGCGGCCCTTTCCGAAGTGAACAACGTGGGCAAGCTGTTGCGCCTCCTCAACGACCCCGATAAATACGTGGTGGTGCAAACCGCTCCCGCGGTGCGCGCGGCCCTGGGCGAATCCTTCGGCATCCCGCCCGGAACGCCGGTCACGGGCAAAATGGTGGCCGCCCTGCGTCAGTTCGGCTTTGACAAGGTGTTCGACACCAACTTCGCGGCCGACCTGACCATCATGGAAGAAGCGGCCGAACTTATCCACCGCATCAAACACGGCGGCAAACTGCCCATTCTGACAAGCTGCTGTCCGGGCTGGGTGAAGTTCTTCGAGCATCAGTTCAGCGATATGCTGGACGTGCCTTCCACCTGCAAATCGCCGCAGCAGATGTTCGGCGCCATCGCCAAAACCTATATGGCCCAGGAACTGGACATCGACCCGGCCAGGATGGCCGTGGTTTCCATTATGCCCTGCATCGCTAAAAAATACGAGGCCGGGCGCGCGGAAATGAACGCCGACGGCTATCCGGAAGTGGATCTGGTGCTGACCACCCGCGAACTGGTCAAGATGATCCGCGAGGCGGGCATCAATTTCGCGGGACTCCCGGACGAGCCGTTCGATGACCCCATGGGCGAATCCACGGGCGCGGCCGTGATCTTCGGGGCCAGCGGCGGCGTGCTTGAAGCGGCGCTGCGCACCGCCTACGACTGGCTGACCGGCCAGTCGCTGGAAAAGGTCGATTTCGCGCAGCTCAGGGGCATCAAGGGCATCAAGCAGGCCACCATTCCCATCGCCGGCATGGACGTAAAGGTCGCGGTTGCCAGCGGCCTGGGCAACGCCAGGCAGTTGCTGGAAGACATCCGCGCCGGCAAGGCCGAATACCACGCCATTGAAATCATGGCCTGCCCCGGCGGCTGCATTGACGGCGGCGGCCAGCCCTACCACCACGGCGACATCAGTATTATTGAAAAACGCGCCAGGGCCCTGTTCAGCGAAGACAAGGGCAACCGTCTGCGCAAATCGCATGAAAACCCGGCCATCAAGAAATTGTACGCCGATTTCCTGGGCGAACCCCATAGCGAGTTGGCCCGGCAGCTTCTGCACACGCAGTATGTGAAACGATCGAGAGTGTAGGATGAGCAGTGAAGAATTCGCGCCCTTTCTGGATGAAAGGGCGCTCTGGTCAAGCATTGATCGCGAGGCCGCGCCGGACGCGGCCCGCATTGACGACATCCTGGTCAAGGCCCGCCAGGGCGCGGGCCTTGACCTTGACGAGGCAGCGGCCCTGCTGGCGCCGCTGCCCGAAGGCCGTCTTGAAGCCCTGTACGAAACCGCCCTTGAACTCAAGGAGCGCGTGTACGGCAGACGCATGGTCATTTTCGCGCCGCTGTATGTCTCCAACCTCTGCGGCAACAACTGTGCTTACTGCGCCTTCAACGCCAGGAACAAGGACCTGGAGCGCAAAAGCCTCGACCCGGACGAGATCGCCCGCGAGGTCCGCCTGATCGAGAACATGGGCCACAAGCGGGTCATGGCCGTGTACGGCGATCACCCCAGGTGGAACGCCGAAACCATTGCCGACAGCGTCAGCCACATCTATTCGGTGAAGAGCCCGCCGTCGGGCGAAATACGCCGGGTGAACGTCAACTGCGCCCCTATGAAATCCGAGGGCTTCGCCAGGCTGAAACAGGCGGGCATCGGCACCTACCAGTGCTTTCAGGAGACCTACCACCGGGAGACCTATAAGGCCGTACACCTGGGCGGCAAAAAAAAGGACTATGACTGGCGGCTCTTCGCCTTGCACCGGGCCAATCTGGGCGGGGTGGACGACGTGGGCCTGGGCGTGCTTTTCGGCCTCTTCGACCACCGTTTCGAAGTGCTGGCCCTTTTGCGCCACGCCAAAGCCCTTGAAGACGCCTTCGGGGCCGGGCCGCACACCATCTCTTTCCCGCGCATCGAACCGGCCCAGAACTCCGAGATTTCCCACAACCCGCCCAACGTCATTTCCGACGAGACCTTCAAACGCATCATCGCCGTGGTCCGCCTGGCCCTGCCCTATACCGGCATGATCATCACCACCAGGGAAGGGCCGGTCCTGAAGCGCGATCTGCTCAGGCTCGGCATCTCGCAACTGAGCGCCGCGTCGCGCACCTCGCCCGGCGGCTACCAGAGCGCGTCCGCCAACAATCCCGAGGCCCAGCAGTTCTGGGTGGGCGACGAACGCAATCTGCCCGAAATTATCGAAGCCCTGCAAGCGGACGGCTACATCCCTTCCTTCTGCACCAGTTGCTACCGCAAAGGCCGCACCGGCGACCACTTCATGGGCTTTGCCCGCTCGGCCTTCATCCACACCTTTTGCGACCCCAACGCCCTGATGACCTATTATGAGTATCTGCTTGACTATGCGAGCGCTGACGCCAAAGCCAAGGGAATCGGCTATGTCCGCGAGCTTGCCGGCAAGCTTCCGGAAGCCGGGCGCGACAAGCTCCTGGCCCTTCTGGCGCGCATCGACGCCGGCGAACGGGACATTCTGGTTTAGGCCATGGAGACCGTCCGGGACAAAGCCCGCGCCTTGCGCGAACGCTACTGGGAAAAAAAGGTACACCTGCGCGGCATCATTGAATTCTCCAATCACTGCCGGCAAAACTGCCTGTACTGCGGCCTCAGGCGCGACAACCAGAGGCTTGACCGCTACCGGCTGGACTACAAGACCATTTTCGCCTGCGCCCAGGACGTCGCCGCCCTGGGCTTCGGCACCGTGGTTCTCCAGTCCGGCGAGGACCCGGCCCTTGATGTAGCGGGCGCTGCGGGCTTCGCGGCGCTTGTGGAACGCATCAAGTCGGAGCTGGGGCTGGCCGTCACCTTGTCCCTGGGCGAGCGCAAGCCACGGGAATATGCTCTGTTGCGCAAGGCCGGGGCCGACCGCTATCTGCTGAAGATGGAAATCATGGATGCGGCGCTGTACGCCTCGCTACGGCCGGGCAAAAAACTGGAAGACCGGCGCTCCGCCTTTTTCCGCTTGCAAGACCTCGGCTATGAAAGCGGCACCGGCCTGATCGTCGGTCTGCCGGGTGATGCTGAAGCGTCTCTTGAAGAGTCCCTTGCCGAACTCGCCCTATGGCAACCGGCCATGCTGTCCATCAGCCCGTTTACGCCGCAATCGGAAACGCCTCTGAGGGCGGCGCCCGGATGCGGCGCCAATGCCGCCCTTCACGCCATGGCCCTGGCCAGAATCCACATGCCACGCGCCCATATTCCCGTGACCAGCGCCCTGAATCTGCACGGCGAGGCCGTGCGCCGGGCCGGGCTG
>JAIRTI010000217.1 GCA_031255035.1 Desulfovibrio sp. | reverse complement strand
CGTCGCGGGGCAGGCCGCCCCCCCGGCCGCCGCCCGCCCCCCCCGCCCCCCCCCCCCCCCCCCCCCCCCCCCCCCCCCCCCCCCCCCCCCCCCCCCCCCCCCCCCCCCCCCCCCCCCCCCCCCCGCCGGAGGCATCGCCTTTCACAGTTGGCGAATGGGGGGCCGCAAAAAGGCTCATAATGAGAATTGCCGCTCCAGGTCCCTGATTCGCCGCTTCAAGCTGTCGTAAATCGGTTCGGAATGCAGCCGCCCGGCCGTCCACGAGGAAATCAGCGACACCGCCAGCAGGGCCGGGGCCAGACGCCAGCCTCCGGTCATCTCAAGGATCAGCGCCGTGCCGGTCAGGGGGGCGCGCGCCGTGGACGAAAAAAGCCCGGCCATGCCCAGGGCCAGAAGGCAGCCCGCCTGATCGGGACGGATAAGAGACGCGCCGAGCAAAGGCGGGGCCAGACTCGCCCCGGCGATGCCCCCGGCCAGGAGAATGGGCATGAGAAGTCCGCCGGCCACGCCCGAAGCGAAACTGACGCACGAAAAAAGCATCTTTACCGCCAGCAAAGCCGCCAGCGTGCCGAAAGCCAAAGAAGTCTCCTCCAGGGCCGGAACCTCAAGCCCGAAGCCGGACAGCACCCAAGGGCAGATATGAAGCAACACGCCGCTCAGCAGAAACACCGGCAGAATCCGTTTCAGGCTGACCGGGGGGGCGAAGCGATCCGCCGTGTTGACCAAAAACATCAACAATCCATTATACAACGCGCCCAGGCACCCGGTAAGGAGGCCGGCCGCGACCGGAATCCACCATTGCCCGAATTCCAGCAGCGCCAGTTTTCGCAGAGGGAACACCAGCCCGAAGTCGAAGACGGCCTCGATCACAAGATACGCCGCTCCGGCGGCCAGGCCGGTAAAAAGCGCCAGGGGAGCGCTTATGACGGCTTTGACTTCTTCAAAGGCGAACAACAGGCCCGCGAACGGCGCGCCGAAGGCGGCCGTCATCCCGGCCACGCTGCCGCCGATAAGGTAGCGGGGGAGATGTTCCGGACGTTCCTCATGCCATATCCGTCCCACCCAGCAGCCCACCGCCGCCCCCATCTGGATGCACGGTCCTTCCCGGCCGACCGAAAGGCCCCCTGTCAACGAAAGCATAGTGCCCGCGAACTTGGCCCAGAGAATGCGCCGCCACGGCATGGGCAGCCGGCCCTCGATAGCCAGTTCCACCTGGGGGATGCCGCTGCCGCCGATAAGCGGCTCGAAGCGCAGCAAGGCCCAGCCGCCGACGGCCAGCAGCAGCACGGCGCCGAACACGATCGCCATCGTCAGCGGACCCGCCGGCGCCGCCGCCGCATACCCCGCCAGGGACTCGCTGATATGCGTGTACGACAGCCGGAAAGCCCCGATGACGCCGCCGGAAATGCCGCCCACCAGAAGCGCCTGCAAACAGAGCTTGCGCACGCCAAGGGCGCGCAAGGCCTGCATTTCCCGCAAAATCGGAGGCAGATGGGGGCGGGGCATGGCTTTCCTCGGCGCCGGGACGGCGGCAACAGTGTGACGGGAAACCGGGGGCAACGGGACGGCTGCGGGCAAGCGCCGGTTCCCCCGCTTTTTCACGCGAATGCCGCCGCCTGTCAAGAATAGCGTAGTGTGCTAAAATAAATAAATAAAAAAAATAACTCTTGCAATACTGCCATGAACTGGCTACAGACTGGAACAAAGCGACCCCTAACGCCATCAGGAGACAATAATGACCCGCAAAGACCGTACGGAAGGCATATACAGCCGCCGCGAAGTGCTGGACGAAGGCGAACGCCGCCAGTTTTACCTCATCCAGTTGAAAGACCTGCTGTCTTTCGCCTATCGCTATTCCGAGGACGTGAAAAAACGATTTGACCGCGCCCAGTTCAACGTGGAAAAATTCAGACAGCTCAGCGATCTCAAGCATATCCCCATCCTCAAAAAGAAAGAGCTTATTTTTTTGCAGTCCATGGGGCCGCGCCTCGGGGGGCTGTTGACCAAGGACATCGGGGAACTCAAGCGGATATTCCTGTCGCCCGGCCCGATTTTCGACCCGGAAGACCGGGTTGACGACTACTGGGGCTATACCGAAGCCTTTTATTCAGTGGGTTTCCGGCCCGGCGACGTCACCCAGGTGACCTTCAACTATCATCTGACCCCGGCCGGCCTCATGTTTGAGGAACCCCTGCGCAACCTGGGCTGCGCCGTGATGCCCGCCGGCCCCGGCAACGCCGTGACCCAGCTTGAGATTATGCAGAAACTGCGCATCCAGGGCTTTGTGGGCACGCCGAGCTACCTGTTGCACCTGGCCCAGAAAGCCGAGGAAAAGGGCATCAACCTGCGCAAGGAACTCTTTCTGGAGGTGGCCTTTGTCACCGGGGAAAAGTTTTCTGAAAAAATGCGCAACATGCTTGAGAAAAAATTCGACCTCATCATGCGCCAGGGCTACGGCACGGCGGACGTCGGCTGTATCGGCTACGAATGCTTTCACAAAAGCGGCCTGCACATCGCCAACCGGGCCTTTGTCGAAATCTGCCACCCGGATACGGGCATCCCCCTGAAAGACGGCGAGGTCGGGGAGATCGTGGTCACGGCCTTTAACAAGACCTACCCGCTCATCCGCCTGGCCACCGGCGACCTGTCCTATATCGATCGATCGCCCTGCGCGTGCGGCCGTACCAGCCCGCGCCTGGGCAACATCGTCGGCCGGGTGGACACCACGGCGCGCATCAAGGGCATGTTCGTCTATCCGCACCAGGTGGAACAGGTGCTCGCCCGCTTTGAGGAGATCAAACGCTGGCAGATAGAAGTCACCAACCCCGGCGGCATCGACGAAATGACCCTCTATGTGGAATCCAGCGCCTTCAAACGCGAGGACGAACTGCTGCACCAGTTCCGGGAGAAAATAAAACTGCGCCCGGAACTCAAGGTGCTGGCCCCCGGAACCCTGCCGCCGCAGATCCGGCCCATTGAAGACAAACGAGTGTGGGATTAGGGAAGCGCAGCGGTTAAACGTATGCGCCTCCGGCGGCCAAAGGGACTCTGTCCCTTTGGAATCCCTGCCGGGGGAAATGATTTCCCCTGGACCCCTCATATGCGTGACCATGGCTTTTCGGTTACGCAAAGCTCCGGTCATGCCCGAAAGTTGCGCCATAAACGCCAATCTCACGTAACCCAAAGCGAAGGTCCAGGGGGCCGCTGCCCCCCGGCAGCTGTCCGCACAATTTTACTGAAAAAGCGTTACTGCCGCCTCTGCCATGGAAATCGCCGAAAAAACAAAAGAGCGGAACACGGTCATCCTGGCCGTTCTGACCCTGGTCATCATCGGGGCCACCGTCATGCTGTCCACGCGGCAGACCTTCCGCCATCAGCGCGACGCCGAGGAACAGCACCTTTTTCTGACGTCCCGCGCCGTGTACCTGTCCATTGAAAATTCGGTCCGGCGCGGCCCGGTGCGCGAGGGGGAAAACAGGCTTTCGCCCCGCACCGCCGACTTTTTCCAGGCCCTGGAGCAGGACGGGGACGTTCTTTTTGTCGGCATCGTGGACGAGCACGGCGAACGGCTCCTCACCTCGCCGGTGCACGGCAACGCGCCCATCGATCTCCCCCAGAAAATGGTGACGACCATGCTGGCCGACGGCGAATGGCACGGCCGGCTTATCCTGGGCAAGCGCGGCGCCTATGTTTTCGGCAAGCGTCTGGAACCTTTGCGCGGCATGCACATGAGCCTGCGCGACGACCTCGGCCCGCCGGGCTTTCTTGTGGTGGGCATTGACATGGAAAAACATCTGAGCGCCTATGCGGGCTTCCGCCGCAACGTGCTTTTGCAGGCCCTGTATATCCTGGCGGCGGCGGTCATCACCTGGGCCATGGGCTGGAGCTTTCTGGCCAGGCGGGAACAGGCCGGCAAGGCGGCCGCCCTTGAACTCTTCCAGGCCAGACTCCTGGACAACCTCCCGGACGGGCTGATAACGGTTGATCCGGATGGCCTGGTCCGGTCGGCCAATCCGGCCGCCCTTTCCATCCTGCGCTTCAGCGCCAAGGAACTTCTGGGCAAGCCGGTCTCGGTCCTGCCCCGGCCCATCGCGGCCCGCGTGACTGATCCCGCGGCCCCTTCCGGCGGCAACTGGGCGCAGGTGACATACGGCCGGGCGAAACTTGAGGTCCTGGCCCTGCCCATGAGCGGGGACAAGGACAACGCCTGGCTCCTCATCCTCCGGGACCGCACCCAGATGCGCAACCTGGAAAAAAGCCTGGCCGACGCCGAAAAACTGGCGGCCGTCGGCACCCTGGCCGCCGGGGTCGCCCACGAGGTGCGCAACCCCTTGAGTTCCCTGCGCGGCTTTGCCCAGTATTTCGTCAAAAAGCTCGCCGGGCGGACGCCCGAGGAAGAGTACGCCAAGACCATGGTCCGCGAGGCGGACAGGCTCAACCGCGTTATCACCGACCTGCTGTTTCTCGGCAGACCCAAGGCCATCTCGCCCAGGCGCGTGGATATTGAATCCCTGGCCGGGGAAATTCTCGCCCTGCTGCGTTTTGACCTTGAGCAAAAAAAACTGGACATCGACCTCGTTTTGCGGGCCGACACGGTCTATGCCGATGCGGACAGTCTGAAACAGGCCCTGCTGAATCTGCTGCTCAACAGCATCGACGCCCTTGAAGGTCCGGCTGACGTCCGGCGCCCCGCCAAGCGGTTATTCCCGCCGGCGCTTGAAGCGCGCCCGCCTGAAAACGGCGCGGCAAAAAGGCCTTCCTCTCCGCTCCCGGACGCCGGGGGGCTTGATGAGGCGCCGCCGGCCATCGTCGCGCATGCCGACGTTGACCCGGCCTTTCCCAGCCTGCCCGACCTGATGCGCGGCGGCCCGTTGCGCATTGTCTCCGGACGCCTGCCGGACGCCGCGTATATTGAGGTGCAGGACACCGGCCGCGGCATGAGCCGGGAACAGCGGGGCAAAGCCTTTGAAGCCTTTTTTACGGACAAGGAGAACGGCACCGGCCTCGGTCTGGCCCTGGTGCGCCGCACCATGACGGATCACGGAGGCGCGGCCCATATCGCGTCCGAGCCGGGCAAGGGCTGCACGGTGCGTCTGCTGTTCCCGGAGCCTCGGCCCGGCAAGTTTACGGAGCATGGATCATGAAATCGATCCTGGTCATTGACGACGAGCCCGGCCATCGCCTGATGGTTCGCGCTGTGCTTGAAGACGCCGGCTGGAAGGTCTTTGAAGCCGCCTCCGGCGAAGAGGGCCTGGCCCTTTTCAGCGCGGACGGGCAATACGCCCAGGTGGTCCTGGCCGACATGAACATGCCGGGCATGGACGGCCAGACAACTCTGACGCGCCTGCATGAAATCAACGCCGCCCTGCCGGTCATCCTGCTCACCGCTTACGGCACCGTGGGCACGGCCGTGGAAGCCATGAAGCGCGGGGCGTTCGATTACCTGACCAAACCGGCGGACAACGACGAACTGGTTCTCACCCTGAACCGGGCCTGGGAATACAGCCGCCTCCAGGAAGAAAACTCCCGGCTGCGCTCGGAACTGGCCGGGGACGGCGCCCTGCGCCCCCTTGTGGGCGCAAGCCCGGCCATGCGCCAGGTTCGGGAATTCATCCGCCAGGCCGGGCCGAGCGAGGCCACCATCCTCATCACCGGCGAGTCGGGCACGGGCAAGGAGTTGATCGCCGACGCCCTGCACGCCTGTAGCGGCCGCGCCAAAAACCCGCTCATCAAGGTCAACTGCGCCGCCCTGCCCGCCCAGCTTCTTGAGAGCGAATTATTCGGTTACGAGCGCGGCGCTTTCACCGGGGCCGTCAAGGACAAGCCCGGCCGCTTCCAACTGGCGTCCGGGGGCACGCTGTTTCTGGACGAGATCGGCGAGGCGCCGCTCGATTTGCAGGCGAAACTGCTGCGCTCGATCCAGGACAGGGTGGTCGAGCCTTTGGGGTCGGTGCGCTCCGTGCCGGTTGACGCGCGCATCCTCGCGGCCACCAACAGGAATCTGCGCCGCGCCGTGGCCGACGGCGCCTTTCGGGAGGATCTCTTCTTCCGCCTGAACGTGCTGGAGGTGGAATCGCCTCCGCTGCGGGAACGCCTTGACGATCTGCCTCTGCTCGTCAGACATCTTCTCGGCCTGCTCTCGTCAAAAAACCGCAAAAACATCCGGGCCGTCAGCCCGGCCTTTCTACAGCGCCTGGCCCGCTACGACTGGCCCGGCAACGTGCGCGAGTTGGAAAACGTCCTGGAACGCTCACTCATCCTCAGCCGCTCCGACATTCTGGGCGCGGACTCGCTCCCGCCGCAAATCGCGGAAGGGCGGCAGCCCTTATCCCCGGCCGAACCCGGCCGCGAACCCGGCGCGCCCGCCCCGGAGGCCGGCGAACCGGTCTCCATGCTGGAAGATGCGGAGCGCAACGCCCTTGTCCAGGCCCTGCGGCTCTGCAAGGGCCACCGCGAAAAGACGGCCGAGGCCCTGGGCGTCAGCCGCAGAACCCTGCAATACAAGCTCAAGAAGTTCGGATTGACCAGACGGTAGCGAAGGGAAATTATTTCCCCTGGCCCCCTCATAGCAGCAATTCTCATTTTGATGAAGCCAGCCAGTTTGCATGTGGGCTCCGCCCACACCCGCCAGGACCTGGCCGGCCCTGGACCCGGCGATTGGGTGGCTGATAGTGGCGCCCCTGTTGATACGCGCAGCCGGACCCCAAACTGAGGGGGTCCGGGGCAACGCCCCGGCCGCCGGAGGCATTGCCTTTCACAGTTGGCGAATGAGGGGCCGCAAAAAGGCGCATAATGAGAATTGCTGCAGGCCCTTGCGGGCGCGGGCGGAGCCCGCATGCGATTTCATTGGCTTCGACAACGGTTTCCCCCCCAATCACTCTATCTTGCCACGGACATCATGAGCTTGATGCGGTTGATCTGGTTGGCTTCGGAGGCGCCGGGGTCGTAGTCGACGGCCGCGATGTTGGCGTCCGGGAAACGGTTTTTCAGCTCCTTGAGGAGTCCTTTGCCCGTAATGTGGTTGGGCAGGCAGCCGAAGGGCTGCATGCAGAGAATGTTGGGCACGCCCGATTCCAGAAGCTCCACCATTTCGGCGGCCAGCAGCCAGCCTTCTCCGGTCTGGTGGCCCAGGGAGATCAGGCCCTTGGTCTTTTTGCGGAGCTGGTTGAAGCGTAAAGGGGCGTGAAAGCGCTTGGACAGCCCGAGGGCCAGGCGCATGCCCATGCGGCAGTATTCCAGAAAGGCGATGCTGGCCAGGCCGGTGGCGTAGGCCTTCCAGGTGCCGGCCAGATGCCGGTAGTTGAACACCTGATCGTAAAAGGAATACAGGACGAAATCCATCAGGTCGGGCACCACGGCCTCGCCGCCCTCCTCCTCCACGACCTCGGCGGCGCGGTTGTTGGCGTCGGGGTGGTACTTGAGCAGAATCTCGCCCACCAGGCCGACTCTGGGCTTGCGCGGCTCGTCGCGCAGCGGCAGCCTGTCAAAGGCGCGCACCATGCGGTACATGGTCAGCTCAAAACGCAAGGGGTTGCCGCTGGCCAGAACCTCGCGCCCGATATCGGTCCACTCGTCCACCAGGGCCTGGGCGCTGCCGGGTGCCAGTTCATAGGGCCGCAACCGGTGCAGCATGCGCATGAGGGCGTCGCCGTAGAAACCGCCCATGATCACCTTGCGGAGCATGCGCCCGTTGAGCTTGAAGCCCGGGTTGCTCTCAAGGCCGGACATGTTGAAGGAAATGATCGGCAGATGGTCGAGGCCGCAGTCAACCAGGGCCTTGCGCAAAAAGGCGATATAGTTGGTGGCCCGGCAGCCGCCGCCGGTCTGCGAGATCATCAGGGCGATCTTGTCCTGGTCGTAACGGCCGCTGCGCACGGCGTGCAGCAGTTGGCCCACCACGACGATGGCCGGAAAACAGGCATCGTTGTTGACGTAGCGCAGACCAAGCTCAATGGCGTGGCGCTCCACGCGGGGGAGCTGTTCGACCTTGTAGCCTTCCGATGAAAAAATCGTGTCGATGAAGGCGAAGTGCATGGGCGAGAGCTGCGGCACCAGAATGGTGTGCGTCTCGCGCATGCCTTCGGTATACGGAGGCGAGCCCTTGTAGACGTTGATGCGCGGCGCTTCTTCGTTCTCCCTGCCCTTTCGTTCGCGCATGGCGGCCAGGATCGAACGGATGCGGATGCGCGCCGGCCCCAGATTATCGCCCTCGTCCACCTTGATCTGCCCGTAGAGGCGGCCCTTGAGGGTGACGATTTCCTCAAGCTGGTCCGCGGTGATGGCGTCCAGGCCGCAGCCGAAGGACACGAGCTGGAGCACGGCCAGATTGTCGGTACCGGCGGCAAAAGCCCCGGCGCGGTAGAGGCGGGAGTGGTAGGTCCATTGATCGATCACGCGCAGGGGGCCGGGGTCGGGCATCAGATGCGCCACGGAGTCCTCGGTGATGACGCCCATGCCGCAGGAGGTGATGAGTTCGGCGATGCCGTGATGCACCTCGGGGTCCACATGATAGGGGTGGCCGGCCAGCACGATGCCGAAGCGGCTTTCCTTGTGCAGGATGTCCAGGGCCTGTTCGCCGGCTTTGCGGATGTCGGCCTTGTAGGCTTCCATGGCGGCAAAGCCTTCGGCCACGGCCTCTTCAAGCTCGAAAGGCGCTATGGTCGCGAACAGCGGGATGTGGCGCAGCCGTCGGGCCAGCACCTTTTTATCAAGCGGCAGAAAGTGATGAATAAAGGGTATGCCCGAACTTTCGATCTCGCCGATGTTTTTGGCCAGAAGTTCCGGATAGCCGATGACCACCGGGCAGTTGAAATTGGCGGCCTGGGTGCTGAAGTTCTTCTGCTCAAAAGGCAGGCAGGGAAAGAAGATGGCGTCAACCTTGCGGTCGATGAGATCCAGGGTGTGCCCGTGGGCGAGCTTGGCCGGGTGGCAGACCGTCTGCGAGGGTATGGTCCCGTAGCCCCTGAAAAAAAGCTCCTTGCTGGAAGGCGACGACAGCTCGACCCGGAAGCCCAGGCGGGTGAACATGGTGAACCACAACGGATAGTTCTCGAAAATGTTCAGGGCCCGGGGAATGCCCACCACCCCGCGCCGGGCCTTCTCGCGCGCCAGCGGCTTGTAATGGTCGAAGAGCCGGGCGTTTTTATAGGCGTAAAGGTTGGGCAGGTTCTGCGGCACGGCCCCGATCCCGCGCTCGCAGCGGTTGCCCGAAGTGAAGCGCCGCCCGTCCGGAAAGGTCGAGACCGTGAGCAGGCAATGGTTGGCGCACTGCTTGCACCGGGCGGTTTTCGCCTTGACCGAAAAGGCCTCAACGGCCTTGGGCCCGAGGATGCCGGAAAGCCCGGCCGGGTCGCAGCGCTCCCTGGCGATAACGGCCGCGCCAAAGGCCCCCATGAGGCCGGCCACATCCGGCCTGACCACGGGCTTTTTCAGTTGCAGTTCAAGGGCGCGTAACAGAGCGTCGTTGGCGAAAGAGCCGCCCTGAGCCACCACATGGTCGCCCAGTTCGTCCATGTTGGTGATTTTCATCACCTTGTAACAGGCGTTGCGCACCACCGAATACGAGAGCCCGGCCGCGATGTCGCCGACCTCGACCCCCTCTTTCTGGGCCTGCTTGACCTTGGAGTTCATGAACACCGTGCAGCGGGTGCCGAGGTCCGCGGGCTCGCGCGCCTCCAGGGCGGCCGTGACGAAATCGGCCAGGGACATGTCCAGGGATTTGGCGAAGGTTTCAATGAACGAGCCGCACCCGGCCGAGCAGGCCTCGTTGAGCTGAATGCGGTCAATGGCCCCGGCGCGGATGCGCATGCACTTGATGTCCTGGCCGCCGATATCGAGTATGTAGCTGACGTTGGGCTGAAAATGGCGGGCCCCGGCAAAGTGGGCCACGGTTTCGACCTCGTCGATATCGGCCTTGAGCCCGGCCGCCAGCAGACCGCTGCCGTAGCCGGTGACCGCGCAGCCGCGTATGATCATGCCCGGCCTGCGGCGGGCGTAGATATCCTTGAGCACGGCCACGGCCGACTGCAGGGGTTCGCCCCGGTTCGGCCCGTAAAAGGAGTAAAGCAGGCGGTTCCGGTCATCCAGCAGCACGCCCTTGATGGTCGTGGAACCGGAGTCTATGCCTAGCCAGGCGTCGCCTTCGTAGTCTTCAAGCGGGGTGCGCGGCACGCTTTCGCCGGCATGGCGGCGGTAAAAATCGTCGCGCTCCCGCCGACTTTCAAAGAGCGGCGGCAGATGCTGCCGGGTTTCGCTGACGTCGGGACGATCAAGCTTGCGCAACAGGCGTTCGAGCAGCGTTTTGGCGTCATCCCCGGCGTCGTCCGCAAGCCCGCCCTCGGTGCCGGTTTCAGGCAGGTCGCGACCGTACAATCCGTTGCCGGACCCCACGGCCCCATAGGTAATGGCGCCTTTTTCACCGCCCCGGCCCTTGTTTTTGGCCCGCAGGTTCCCGGCCTCGTACCGGGCATGAAAGGCCGCGCCCATGGCTACGAAATATTCGGCGTGTTCCGGGAACACCGCGTGAGCTTCATCCAGCTTCAGGGTATCGACAAAACGCTCGCCCAGCGAAGGCAGAAAAGCCAGGGGTCCGCCCAGAAACACGACTTTGCCGATGATGCTGCGGCCCCTGGCCAGGCCCGAAATGGTCTGGTTGACCATGGCCTGCATGATGGAAGCCGCGATATCCTCGCGCGAGCAGCCCTCGTTCAGCAGCGGCAGGATGTCGGTTTTGGCGAACACCCCGCAGCGTGAGGCAATGGGGTAGAGGGTCTTGAAGCCGCGCGCCAGTTTGTCCAATCCGGCGGCGTCGGTGTTCAGAAACGCGGCCATCTGGTCAATAAAGGCCCCGGTGCCGCCGGCGCAGGTTTCGTTCATGCGCTGGTCCGGCCCGCCGGTGAAAAAGGTGAGCTTGGCGTCTTCGCCCCCCAGTTCGATGGCCACATCGGTATCTGGAATCAGACGGCGGATGCACAGGCCCGACGCCACCACCTCCTGCACGAAGGAAAGCCCCAGTTCCTTGGCCAGGGTGATGGAGCCCGAACCCGTGAGCGCGATATGCCAGCGCGCGCCGCCAAAGCGGTCAGCCGCGTCGCGCAGAAGCTCGATCATGGTGGCGCGCACTTCGGATAAATGGCGCTGGTAACGGGAATAGAGGATGGCGTCCCGGCTGTCGAGCAACACCACCTTGACCGTGGTCGAGCCGACGTCAAGCCCCAGGTATATGTCACCCTCATGCATCGCAAAAAATCCCCTGAAAAAGACCAGAGCGGAGTAACTTTGAAATACAAGGCCTCCGGCCTCCGGGCAAGCCGCCGGACGCCTTTGCTTGTGACGCCG
>JAIRTI010000185.1 GCA_031255035.1 Desulfovibrio sp. | reverse complement strand
TTCACCCTGTCTTTTGACATCGCGGAATTTTTCACCCCTCATTATGACTCGCTGATGGAAGATCTGGCGATCAGGCCGTCTCCGGGCCAGGCGCGGCCGCCGATGATCTTTCACGAATCCGACCCGGCCGCGTTGCGCGCCTGCCTGAAAGAGGCCTGCCGGCGCCTGATTCTGCACACGGACATCAGGGGCTTCACGCCCAAAAAGCGCCTGCACGACGCCGTGCTGACCCTGACTGAACGCCTGCTGCGGGAAGAGGAGACGCCCCAGACCGATTCCGGGAAGCTGCGCGCCCTCATGAACGCCCTGCACACCGACCTTGTGGATGCCGTTGCAGCCTTGCTGCGCGGTCTGGACGGCCAAGGGCTGAAAGTCAACGCCCATTACCGCAATTTTCTCGGGGCCTGCCTGGACAAAGGGACTCATGCCCCGCTGCCGGACAGCGTCTTCCGTCAGCGGGATGACCTGGATTCGTGCCTGAACGCCGCCTCCCGAGGCGCGGCGTCGCCGGACACGCTCGCGGCCTTCGCCCGGATGCGGGCGGCCATGGTCCTGTACGAAAAAGCCCGGCCCGTCCTCAGCCATGCCATACAGCTTGCCCCCCTGGCGCCCCTTGCCAGGGAACTGGCCGCCCGTATCCTGGCGGAGCAGGCGGAAAGCGGCGTGACGCCTGCCCTGCGGCTCCCCCTGCTGGCCGGGCGGGTGCTCAACGGGGAAAACGGCGTGTCCGACGCCCTCTGCCGCCTGGGCACGCGCCTGTCGCGCCTTTTGCTTGACGAATTCCAGGACACCAGCCGGGAGCAGTGGGCGGCCATCCTGCCCCTGGCCGTTGAAAGCCTTTCCACCGGGGGCAGTCTGACTTACGTGGGCGACGTCAAACAGGCCATTTACGGCTGGCGCGGCGGGGACGCTCGCCTCTTTGACGATGTGGCGCAAGAACCGGAACTCCGCGCCGTGAGCCGCACGGCGGCAAAGGAGACTCTGGCGCGCAACTGGCGCAGCCATCCTCGCGTCGTCGCCTTCAACAATGCCTTTTTTTCCCTGCTGGCCGACAGGGACGTCGCCCTGAGCACGCTCAGCGCCATGCTTCCGGCCGATACGCCCGAACGCTGGCGGCTGCTGGCGGCGGATGAGGCGGTCCGCGTCTTTTCCGACGTCCGGCAGCAAATTCCGCCGGAAAAGCACTGGGATGAAGACCCGGCGGGCAAAGGGGCCCTTGTCCGTCTCTATGAGGTCGCCGGGGCGCGTGTGGAGGATGTGCGCGAAAGGGTCCGCGGGCGTCTGCGCTCTCTTTTTCTGGATGAGCTGCTCCCGGTCTGGGCCTGCCGGGACATTGCCGTGCTTGTCCGCTCCGGGGATGAAGGCCGTCTGGCGGCGGGCTGGCTGAGCGACTGGGGCGTGCCCGTGGTGACGGAAAACAGCTTTTTGCTTGCCGGCCACCCTCTGGCGAGCCGGCTGATTTCCTTTCTGACCTTTCTGGACTACCCCCCGGATGACGCGGCTTTCGTCGAATTCCTGCAAGCGGAATTCCTGGCCGGCCAGGCGGTTCCGGACAGGGACCGGCTCCACGAATGGCTTGCCCGGACCACACGGGAATACGGGCCCGAGCGGCCGCCCCTGTACCGGCTTTTCCGGCGGGACTTTCCCCTGGGCTGGCGTCTGTTTGTCGAGCCTTTCTACAACAGGGCCGGACTGATGAGCGCCTACGACACCCTGCGCGAGGCCATGGACCGCTTCCGTCTTATCGAGCGCGCGCCGGAACAGGCCCCTTTTCTGCGCCGCCTGTTGGAACTGGCCCACCTGGCCGAACGGCGCGGGCATTCGTCCCTGGCCGCCTTTCTGGACTATTGGCGCGGCTGCGCGGACAGCGAGAGGCTGCCTTTGCCGGAAAACATGGACGCGGTGCGCGTCATGACCGTCCACAAGGCGAAAGGCCTGGAGTTCAACGTGGTGGTGCTGCCCTTTCAGCACAAGGCCGAACGCCGGGCGCCCGAATTGACGGCAATCAATTTTCTGGGCACGGATATGCTGACCAGAGCGGTCCCCGCCCTGGAGGACATCCATTACCCGGCCTGCGTCACGGACGAGCTGGAACGCCTCAACCTGCTCTACGTCGCCTGGACCAGGCCGGTCTACGCCCTGCACGCCTTCATCACCAGACCGTCCAGGGCGACGCCGCTCACCCGCGCCCTGTCCGTTCTGCTCGAAGCCTTTGCCGGACGGAACAGCGATACTCTGTGCCAATGGGAACGCGTCGAGCCCGTTGAGGACGCCGAACCCGCGCCGGGCGCAAACGCGCCGGAAGCATCGGGCGCGCCGGAAGCATCTGGCGGCAATCCTCACGAGACGCCCGCGCCGAAGAGCGAGAACGACGCCCCGCTGCCGGAACTTCCCTGGTGGCCCATGCAATGGCTGCCGCGTCTGAAAATCTTCCGATCCGCCCTGCCGGTGTGGGAGGAAAGGCGTCTGTCCGCGCGCCAGCGCGGCATTCTGGCCCACCTGTGCCTTGAAAATTTTCATATTTCCGCTGACAGCGCCCGTCTTGAGCGGGACGCGGACCGGGCGGCGAGGCAGGGCATCCGGCTGTTTCCGCCGGCCTCGCTGCTTCCCGGCGGCACGGAAGAACTGGCGGACGACATGAAAAACATGCTCCTCTGGTTCGCCGCCCTGCCCGACGCCCCCCTCTGGCTGCTCCACGGACGGCGCGAGCAGGCGATTATGGACGCCGACGGCGCCCTGCACCGGGTCGACCTGCTGGTGGACGAAGCGGACTACGCCGCCCCCGGCAAAGACAGGCCGCGCATTATCGCCATTGACTACAAAACCGGCAGCGGCGAGGCGCTTCAGGCCCACTTCGGCCAGGTGAGGCGTTACCTGCGCCTGCTGGCCGAGGCTACGGGCCGCGAGGCGCGCGGCCTGCTGGTCTACCTTGACGAGCAAAGAGCGCTGGACGTGGACGCCCGGCCATCGGCAACGGAAGGAGTGATCCGATGACTCCGGCCATCCGGCATCCGTTCCGGGTCGTGCCCTGGAACCGGGACTTTCTGAAAGCCCTGCTCGACATGGCCGTTGAGGAATGCGGCGGCGACCTGAAACGGGCTGTTTTTCTCTTTCCGCATGCCAGGCCGAAGCGTTATCTCGCCTTGCTCCTCAGGGACGACCCCCGGCTGGCGCGGCCGCTCATCATGCCGGCCATGCACACGGTCGGGGAGCTGTTCAGAACCATGGCCGGGCGGCTTCACGCCCAGCCGGCCTGGAGCGCCTCGCGCCTGGACCGCGTGGGCCTGCTGCTGACCTGCGTGCGGGAAGAGACCGGGGAGCGGCCCGACACCTGGGACGCGCGCCGTTTTTTCCCCTGGGGGCTGCGCCTGGCCTCGCTTTTTGAGGAGTGCTTCAGCCAGTGCCGCCGGCCCGAGAATTTTCTCCACGTTGATTCGGTCAGTCCCTTTGCCGCCCTGCTTCTTGAGCGCCTGGGCAACATCTTCGCCCGCTATGAACGGTCCCTGCTGGAGCGCGGCTGGACCACCCCGGGGCACGAAGCCTTTACCGTGGCTGAATTCCTCGCCAGGGAACGCCGGCTGCCGCCGGGGCGCCTTCCCGGCCATGCGGATTCGCGCCCGGTCTACATTGCCGGGTTCCACCTGCTCACCGGGGCCGAAAACGCCCTTTTCCGCCTGCTCTGGGAAGAACACGGCGCCAGGGTGGC
>JAIRTI010000163.1 GCA_031255035.1 Desulfovibrio sp. | reverse complement strand
CGATTGGGTGGCTGATCGTTGTGCCTTGTTGATACGTTCAGCCGGAACCCAAACTGAGGGGGTCCGGGGCAGCGCCCCGGCCGCCGGAGGCATTGCCTTTCACAGTTGGCGAATGGGGGCCGCGAAAAGGCTCATAATGAGAATTGTTGAGCAACGGCGCCAAAACGAAAAATCAGCGCTTTCTTATTTTAGTAAATCCTTATAGTTGCCCAGGGGTTGAACTCTGGCCTTGCGCGGCGGCGGCCCCATGCGGCGCAGGCTGGGGTCAAGCCGGGCATAGCGGTTGTAAAGTCCGCCGCCGCCGCTGATAGCCAGGCGCGTTGCCGATACTTTGCCGGACAGTGCCCGCAGCAGGAGTTTGGATGTGTCGAGCACGCTTGAGGCGTAGTAGCCGTCGTGGTTGTAGGTCATGATGACCCGGCGCCGGGCCGCGTCCCCCCTGGCGCCGCGCCAGCCGTTATCCTCCAGATAGCGTGCGGCGCTGTACATGGCGTCCGCCACGGAAAAAAGGTTGACTGAGCCGTCTTTGTCTCCGTCAACGCCGTAAGTGGCGAGGTTTGAGGGCATGAACTGGCACAGACCTATGGCGCCGTAAACCGAGCCCGGCAGCACGGTCAGGTCGAAGTTGTTGTCTTTGCCATAGCGCAGCAGGGCTTTCAGTTCTTTGTAGGCCCAGTCGGACTTGTCTTTGAGGGTGGAGACCAGGCGCGAGGCCGAGATGCGGGCGACCTGGCCTTTGTTGCCGTTTGCGGCCAGGGCTTCGGGCGTCCCGGTGGCGGCCATGGAGGCGAGGGCCCGGAGGGCGATTTCCTTGCCGAGATTAAGCCCGAAACTGGTTTCGATCAGCAGAATGGCGAGCACCACCTGCCTGGGCACGCCGTGTTGCCGCTGAATGTCTTCAAAGGTTTTCTCGTGCTCTTTCATGAAGGCCAGGCAACTGCCGATGGTGACGTCGGGCACGGGCTGGACATAGCCGGGCGGCGCTTGCGGGGTCGGCGCCTTGTCGCGGTTGATGCCCACGCCGATCACGCCGTACAGTTCGGTGATTTTGGCGGCCATAAAGGCCGGGCTGTAGGATTCAGGCCCCATGCGGGCGAACAGCGCTTCAAGCTCGGCCGGGTCGAAGCCGTCTTTGGCGAGGCGCTCAAGCAGGGGCTTCCAGGCAGGGTCCAGTTCAACGCGCACCGGCTCATTGACGGGCGGCGTTTCGATCCGGCCCGGGCGAAGACGCTCGATAAAGAGGATTTTCCGGATTTCCATAAGCAGCCGCAACTGCATGGCGCCGACGCCAAGGGCGCGGTATGCCGCCGGGCACAAGGCTTCCCGTTCGGCCATGCTCAGAGCGTCTTCGGGGACCAGGCGGCCGTCCGGGGCGTTGACCATGGCGTCAGGGTCGGCGCCGTTCGCTGCCGGCCGGGCCTGGATGCGCGTAGCGGGGAGCGCCTCGGCATCGGCGGCAGGCGCGGCCGGTTGGGGCGCAAGGCTCAAGGCGAATATGAGCAGAGCCGTCAAGGCGGCCGCGCAGCGCCGCGCCGGCGGGCGGCTCACTTCGCGCGCCTCAGACGGCAGAGGCCCACAAAGGCCGGCGCCCACTCCGGCAGGCACGGCGCGTAAACATGCGAGTAGGCGGCAAAAGTGTTCGCCAGGGTAAGGCCGTCAAAACATTCGCCGCGCGCGTTGGCGCCCATGCCCTTCCCCCGGAGCAGGCGCAGCGCGTACGCTTCCTCGGGAAAAACGCCGTCGCCGGCACTACGCCGGGAAAAGTGAAATTCATGCCCGCGAAAACGCAGCCCGCGAGGATAAAAAGGCGTGTCGGCCACGGTTTCGGCCTCTATGTAGCCCAGTCCCTGTGGCTTGTCGCACAACTCGACGTCCACGGCAAAGACCCCGGCCATGGGAAAGCTCCCGCCGCCGACCATGACGGAACGCGCCAGGGCTATGAAGCCGCCGCATTCGGCATACACGGGCAAGCCCGCCCGACACAGAGCGGGCAGCTCTTCCCGGAGCAGGGGATTGGCGCTCAGGGCCGCGGCGTGCAGTTCGGGCAGCCCCCCCCCAAGATACAGGCCGTCCACGGCCGGCCAGGGACGCTCGTCCAGCAGACTCAGAGAGACCAGGGCCGCGCCCGCCTCGATCAAGGCCTCAAGGTTCTCCCGATAGTAAAACCAGAAGGCCGCGTCATGGACGTAGCCGATGCGCGGGCGGACCGCCGCCGCATGAGACGCGCTTTCAGCCTGAAAGGAGGCGCTTTCAGCTTGAAAGGAGGCGCTTTCAGGCCTGATCGCGCCGCCGTCGGCCGCAAGCGAAATCGCCTCCACGGCAAGCGGGGCGTCGGCCGTCAAGGGAGGCGCGCTTTCAGCCATGGAACGGATGCGGCCCATGTCCAGATGCTCTTCGATGAAATCGGCCAGAGCCTCCAGGGAGGCGTCGGCCGAGGCCCCGGAAAGACCGGCCGCCGCCTCGGCGCGGATCTCCGTAAAAGCGCCGGGCGCGACGCCGCAAGCCGAATCCGAAGCCGCGAAGGAAGCCCTTGCGCCGCCGAACTCGTCCATGCCGGCCAGACCCATATGCCGTTCGGCGATAAAGGCTTCGGCGCGTCTGGGCAAAGCGCCGAGCACGGGCACTCCCGCCAGTTCCTCAACGGCGCGTCGGGCCAGGGTCTGATGCCGTTCGTTGCCGGTGCGGTTCAAAATCACCCCGCCGACAGCAAGCCCCGGCTCAAAGGCGAGGCAGCCCTTGACCAGGGCGGCGGCCGTGCGCGTCATCTTGGTGCAGTCAAGCACCAGCAGCACCGGAGCGGACAGCGTCCTGGCGAGCTGGGCGCTGGAGCAGGAACCGTCGATGTCCAGGCCGTCAAAAAGGCCGCGGTTGCCTTCCACCAGGGCGAAGTCATAGCCGCGTGTCCCCTTGATGAACAGAGAGATCAGTTGGGATTCGCTGGAAAAAAAAGGATCGAGGTTGGCGCTCGGAGAAAAGGCGGCCCGGCCCAACCAGGCGGCGTCGATGTAATCGGGTCCTTTTTTGAAGGCGCGCAAGGCAAGGCCACTTCTGGCCAGGGATCGGGCAATGCCCAGGCTGACCATGGTTTTGCCGACGCCGCCCGAAAGGCCGGAAACAACGAAGCGCGGTACGGTCACTGTCAGGAAAGAGGTGGCGTTCATTCGGCGCCGTGGCCTTTGCCGGAGAGCGCCCCCGGGCTTGCCCACGCCCGCCGGACGCGTGCCGCCGACCGTAGCGTCGGGCGCGTGGCGCTCTGGTGCGCTTCAAGGCCGGCGCCCGGTCGGCGCCAAGGGCGGCCATAAGCCGCCGGACGGCAAAAAAGCGCAGGGATCGGCCGATCCATGCGCTTAGCCGAAACGCCATGCGGACGCATTCCGCCCAACCCGAGACCGGCATTGCCGGGAACAAAAAGCCATGTTCCGACTGAAGGCTACTTTTCGCCCTCGGCCTGGCTTTGCTTGCCGGCGCCCTTGAGGCCGTACATGGTGGTGCTGCCCGAAGACCAGAACTCGAGAATTTCACCCTGCACCATGGCGGTGAGAATTTTTTTCACGTCACGGGGGCCTTTATCCGGGAACACTTCAAGAAAGTCGTTGAAGTAAAACTTGGTTTTGCTCTTGGTCTTGATAAAGTCCACGATTTTTTGTTGCTCTTCTGTCATGGCTCTCCCCTTTGCGGGTATGTCTCCGGGCGCTTGCGCGCCCGGAGAATAGTACGGTTGATGAGCCTAGAACTTGAACTGGGTGCTTTGACGCCAGGTGTAGTAGGCAGGCTCGCGGAAGTCGTCGATAAGATGGTAGGTGAACGTCAGCCCGGTCATGGAGAAGAAGCGCTCCCACCCGATGCGCTCGGCCCATTCGCCGAGGCGCTCGTACTTTTTGGCGTTGGCGGCGTACACTTCAACGATGTGCTTGACCGTATCGGTAACCTTTTTCCAACGGGGCGGTTCGTTGGGGATATAGGCCACGACCACCTTGGAGAACTTGGGCATGCTGATGCGGTTGGACACCTTGCCGCCGACCATGATTGCGATGCCGTCGCCTTGCCCGTCAGAGATGGGCAGAGCCGGACACATGGTGTAGCAGTTGCCGCAGTACATGCAACGGTCGTTCTTGATGGCGATGGAGTTGACCTTTTCACCCTTGTATTCCACCTTGGAAGGACGCACGGCTGCCGTGGGGCAGGCGGCGACGGCCAGAGGAATTTCGCAGAGCTGGTCGGCCCATTGATGGTCGATCATCGGGGGCTTTCTGTGGATGCCCACAAGGCCGATGTCGGAGCAGTGCACGGCACCGCACATGTTGATGCAGCAGGCCAGGGCGATGCGGACCGGGGCGGGCAGGCGCATGTTCTGGAAGTCGGCGAAGACTTCGTCCATGACCGCCTTGACCGGACCCGAAGCGTCGGTGGCCGGGGTGTGGCAGTGAACCCAGCCCTGGGTGTGCACGATGTTGGAAATGCCGGCGCCGGTGCCGCCGACCGGGAACTTGAAAGAACCGCCCGCGAACTTGCGCTGGGCCAGGTCGGCTTTCAGGGCTTTGAGCACGTCTTCCTTGTCTGTCATGAATTCCACGTTGTTACGCGTGGTGAAGCGCAGGAAGCCGTTGCAATATTTATCGGCGATATCGCAGATTTCACGGATGTGCGTGACGCTCATCAGGCGGGCCGCGCCGCAACGGACGGTGTAAACCTTGTCGCCGCTTTCGGCCACGTGCATAAGCACGCCGGGCTCAAGAATCTCATGATACAGCCATTTGCCCTTGTTCTTGGCGATGAAGGGCGGATAGAACTCGTCGTATTTGCGGGGACCGATATCGGTGACTCGGTTCTCCATCGGCTTTTCGGGATTGTACCCGGAAGATATGAATGCCATAGCGTGGTTCTCCCCTTTGCTTATCTCTGGTGTCTGCTGCGGTATGCGTCAAGGTCACGGTCCCAGCCGCCGGGCACTTCGTCTTCGTTGAAGAAGATGTACGGGTTGTGGCGGGGTTCCTTGACGTGCACGGCCTGGGCTTTGATGCCAACAACTTCAAGCAGGCGCTGAAAGGACAGGCGCCGGATGGTTTCACCCAGACGCTCGCGGTTCTTGCCGTCTTCCATCCACCAGTCCCAAATCTTCTCGATGACTTCCTTGACCTCGTCATACGGGGAGGAGACTTCGACGAAGGGAACCAACAGGGAGCCCATCTGGGCGCCGTCAAGCACCGGGGCCTTGGCGCCGACCAGAATGGACGCGCCGCGCTCGTTGCCGATGTGCAGGGCGCGGGGCATGGCGTTGATGCAATGCATGCAACGGGTACATTCCCTGTTGTTGATGGACAGTTTGGAACCGTTCCAGGACATGCACCTGGTCGGGCAACGGTCAACGATTTCAGCCTGGATGTCGAACTTGCCCCAGTCCCGGCCCGAGTGGGCGCCGGCGTTGGGGGAGAATTCGCCGCCCACATACGCGGACACGGCGGAATCGTCGATTCTGATGTCGTCTTTCCAAGTGCCCACCAGGGCGAAGTCGGAGCGGGCCATGGCGGCCACGCAACTGTTGGGGCAGCCGTCGAACTTGAACTTGAATTTGTAGGGGAAGGCCGGACGGTGCAGTTCGTCCTGATAATCAAGGGTCAGCTGATAGGAAATGTCCTGAGTGTCGTAGCAGGCATACTCGCAACGGGAGGGTCCCAGGCAGGCGGCCGGGGTACGCAGGTTCGAGCCGGAACCGCCAAGGTCGGTGTTCATCTTGTGCGTCAGTTCGAAGAAGATTTCTTCGAGCTGCGGAGTCTGCGTGCCGAGAAGCACGATGTCGCCCGTGGAACCGTGCATGTTGGTCAGCCCGGAACCGCGCAGATCCCAGATGTCGCACAGTTCGCGGAGGAACTTGGTGGTGTAATACTTGGCCGAAGGCTGGTTCACGCGCACGGTGTGAAAGTGGGCCACGCCGGGGAATTTGTCCGGCTGGTCGCAATAACGGCCGATAACGCCGCCGCCGTACCCGAATACGCCCACGATGCCGCCGTGTTTCCAGTGCGTTTCACCTTCGTTGTACGAAAGCTCAAGCACGCCGAGCAGATCGTCGGGACAGTCAGCGGGAATCTGAAAATCAACCTTGTTGGGATTCGCGGCCCGGTAAGCAGCTTCCTGCTTGATGTCGGACACGAAGCTGGGCCAGGGCCCGGACTCAAGCTGGTCCAACTTGGGAGTTGCATGTTTCGCCATTGCCTTACCTCCACTTGGTTTTGCGTTCGTACCCCGAACGACGCCACGCGCCCGATCCGGGGAGCTTCAGCCGTTGTGTAAAAAAACCGATTTTTTCTTTCTTGAAATTGCTGTAACTTTATAAACGACTAGTGGAAAAGGCAAGATTTGTCAAGCGTTTTTTGGCCGCCGGGGTTTTGCCTCTGTCTGTTCAGCAATTCTCATTATGAGCCTTTTCGCGGCCAACTGTGAAAGGCAATGCCTCCGGCGGCCGGGGCGCTGCCCCGGACCCCGCCGGGGGAAATGATTTCCCCCGGACCCCCTCAGTTTGGGTTCTGACTGAACGTATCAACAGGGCAC
>JAIRTI010000117.1 GCA_031255035.1 Desulfovibrio sp. | reverse complement strand
GAAGGTCTGGATTTCAAAGCTCTCTCCCACGCCTTGCGTGCCCTGGATCAGATGGAGGAGTTGCTGCAAACCGGCAAAATCATCTTTCCCCTGCGGGGGCGAGAAGAGTTGATTGCCGTAAAAGAAGGCAGATATCCTTGGCGGGACGTGGAACCGCGCATTCTGGAACGCCTTGCGGCGGTGGATGCGCTGCGGGAGAACGCGCCTTTTACCGGCGTGCACGATGCCGCCTTTGCGGAGTCTTGTGTGCTGGCCTGCTATGACCACGACAGATACAGCCATTTGGCCCCGGATAGCCCTGGGCATGATCCGCGATCTCACCGTCGTTCTGATCTATACGGAACGGGGCGATGAACTCCGACCAATTTCCCTGCGCCGGGCAACGGCCCTTGAACGGAGCATATATGAACAAGCACGACAAAAGCATGTGGGATAAAGTGGCGGTCATGAACGACAGCCAAGCCGAAGCCAATGCCATGACCGATCCGGACAACGCTCCTACGGACGCCATATTCTGGGCCGATGTGGACATGCAGGAACCGGATAACCGCAAAGTGCCTATTCATATTCGTGTAGCGCCGGATGTGCTGGATTTTTTCAAAAAAGACGGCCCCGGCTACCAGACGCGTATTAACCGCGTGCTGGAACAATATGTGAACTGGCAACAGCGTTAGCCTGATTGTGGACAAGAAAAAACTCAATATCTTTCAACTAGGCGCGACCCGGCATTTGTTGACCGTGCTGGTCTACCCCAAAGCGGAATGCACCGCCATGTGCTAAGAAGTATTCCCTCATACGGCCCGTTGCCGCAGGACATGGTCCGCGATGGCCGTGGTCTCCTCGGGGCGGAACCAGCGGATGTCCTTGTCGGCCTTGAACCATGTCAACTGGCGCTTGGCATAGGCCCTGGTGTTTTTCAGCCAGAGTTCGCGGCAGCGGTCGAGACTGATTTCCCCTTGAAGGTGGCGGAAAATTTCGGCGCAGCCGATGCCCGACCAGCCGGGCGCGGCCGGGTTCCGGCAACGCTCAAGGGCGCGGCGGGCTTCGTCCAGAGCCCCCGCCGCCAACATATGATCGATGCGGCGGGACAATATGGGCGTCAATTCATCCAGCGGCAGGGTGATGCCGATTTTGCAGGCCCGGTACGGGCCAGGCGGCACGGGTCTGGCGTGCCACCAGGAAAAGGCTTTGCCGGTCGCCTCCTGCACTTCCAGCGCCCTGGTGACGCGTTGCCGGTCGTGGGGGTGAATCTTTTTGGCGTACTCGGGGTCGCGTTCGGCCAGCAAAGCATGCAGAGCCGCGCAGCCCTCCTCAAGGCAGCGCCGCGTCCAGACTTCGGAAAGGCTTTTCGGCACGGCCGGTATGGGCGCGATGCCCGCAAGCAGCGTTTTGAAGTACAGGCCCGTGCCGCCGACCAGCACGGGCGTCCGGCCCCTGGCCGCCTCCTGCCGGATGCTGGTCGCGGCGGCCCTGGCGAACAGACCCGCGCCGAGCTTTTTTTCGGAAGGCAGAAAACCATACAGCCGGTTCGGGCACGCCTGGCGCTCCTCTTCGGAGGGCTGCGCCGTAATCAGAGGAAAATCGCGGTAGACCTGCCTGGAATCGGCATTGACGACGCTGACGGGCAATATCCCGGCCAGAGCGGCGGCGGCCGCGCTTTTACCGGCGCCGGTAGGCCCCATCAGGCAGGGCAGAAAGAGCGGGTCGGGCCGGGGGCGATTCATGCCGTCGCCGGACAAAAGGGCGCGGCGCGCATATCAGCGGGCGGGCAGCAGGGCATACTCTTCAACCAGCGCCTTGGCGGCGTCTTCCTGGGCAGCGGAAAAAGCCGCGGCTTCGGCGCCGGCAAGAGGGGTGAAGGCAAGGCCGGCGCGCTCGACCTCCTGGCGGAGCAGAGGGTCCCGCGCCAGGGAAGCGATGGACGACAGAAGCTCCAGCCGCGTTTTTTCGCTGCTGGCGGCGCTGACGGCCACGCCGAAATGGGCCAGGTTAACGAAGTCCGCCTGCTCTTCACGAAAGATCGGCGTTTGCGGCAAGGCCGGGCTTCGGCGTTCGGCGGCGACGGCCAGAGGCCGCATGCCGGGCATGCTTTCCGGCGGCAGCGCATAGCCCCAGCAGGCCGAGGCCTTGCCGTCCCTGACCGCCTCGGACGCCTGTTCGGAGCCGATGAGGGGCATGTACAAACTGCGTATGCCGACCTCCCGGTTGAGTTGCAAGGACGCCAGGTGCTGATCCGTGTAGCTCCCGACGCCGGCGATAACGACCTGTACGCCTTGTTCATCCTGCTGCCGCGCAAAGGCGATGAAATCGGACAGCGACAGGAAGGGACTGCTTTCAGCAACCCAGAGGGCATTGGGCGCGGACGCGAAAATTAAAATCGGGATAAGCTCGTCCGCCGTATACATGCGATCCGGCGCGAGCGCGAGCAACTGGTATGCCGGCATGGCAAGGCCCGCGAACAGGCAGCCGTCGGGCTTTTCCCGCTGGACCCGGCTCCAGGCGTAACTGCCGCCTCGGCCAGGCGCCGGGGCAAAGTCAAGGGAACTCTCCATGGCGGCCTGCCAGCGGTTGCGCAGGGGGCGGAAAATGAAGTCCGTCTGGCTTTTTTCCGGTCCCGGCAGGAAAAGCGTCGCTTTCCAGGCCGGACACGCCGCCTGGGCCGTCATCACCGGGAACAAGGCGATGAGCGCGCACAGGAACAGGGCGCGGCGCCAGCGCGCGTGCCGGAAAAGCGGCTGGAACAAGAGGATCGGGGCGGATGTCATTGGCGTCGCGCCGCGTCTCAGCGATCCCGCCCGACCGCCTCTTCGACGAGGGCCTGGGCGTTGCTGATTTCCTTGACGCGCCAGAGGCCGTTCTCTTTTTCCACCGTCAGGACCAGCGGAAAGCGCCCGGCTTTGGGGTCGACGAAGGTTCCGGAGACCGAGGCCACGTTGTCCTTGTGCGACAGAACTTTTCCGGGGATTATCTCGCGGCGTCCTTTCGGCATTTTCGTCAGGGTCGACGCCAGGGATCCTCGCGAAGGCTTGATGGCCGGGTCGGGCTTTCCGGCGAAATAGCCGCCGTTGATGCCGGTGGCGATAAAGCCTTTGACCTCCGAGAGCATAAGCTGCTTCACGAGCCCGGTCTGGCTGGAGTCTTCAACCGCGCCCAAAAGCATCAGGGCGATGGCGATGTTGCTGTCGCCGAGTTTGCCATCGGCCGCCTGCTTGCGAAGGCCGGCGATAAGGGCTTCTGAGGCCTTGTCGATTACGGCGGGCACGTCCACGGCGCCGTTGAAAATATCCGAATTGCATTCGTCAATGCCCCGCTGCGCCTGCTCAAGGGCCTCCAGGGGATTGGCCACGGCGGCGTTGGGCGTCAGGCTCAGCATAAAGCAGAAGATCGCCGTGGCCGTGATGGCTCGAAGGGGATGGAAAGAAAGAAGCTGCATAGGCATGGGGGTTCTCCGAAATACAGGGGAAGAGTATGGATAAGGCAAGCAGAGCATAGCCGCGTTCCGGATGCTTTGCCATATAGGGTCCATAAAGCCGAACAGGGCGCCGTTCGTATCGTTGCTGAAAGGATTTTCAGAAAGCCGAGGCCTGGCGGCCGCTCGTCCGGCTCATCGGCCGATCGACGAGGAGGAGCTTTCTGGCTATATCCGCATCCTTATGGATTTGTTTAATAAGTTCGGTAATGCCGTCGAATTTGCGCTCATCGCGCAGGCGCCGGATAAAATGG
>JAIRTI010000106.1 GCA_031255035.1 Desulfovibrio sp. | reverse complement strand
GACGCGGACTATGAATTTCTCATGCCCAAAGGCGCCTTTTACTTTTTCCCCAAAGCGCCGGGCGGCGACGACAAGGCTTTTGTCGAACGACTGAGCGGCCACCTGGTGCTGGCCGTGCCTGGTTCTGGCTTTGCCGGCCCCGGCCACTTCAGGCTGGCCTTTTGCGTAGACGAAAGCGTTATTCTCCGCGCGGCCGACGGCCTGAAAAAAGCACGGCTATAGAAAGATTTTTTCTGTTGTCGAAGCCAATATAATCGCATGTGGGCTCTGCCCACACCCGCCAGGGCCTTGCCGGCCCCAGCTTCGTACCTGGACCCGGCGATTGGGTGGCTGATAGTGGCGCCCCTGTTGATACGCGCAGCCGGAACCCAAACTGAGGGGGTCCGGGGGAAATGATTTCCCCCGGCGGGGTCCGGGGCAGCGCCCCGGCCGCCGGAGGCATTGCCTTTTAATTCGCTCTAAGCCCACTGGACCGGACTTTGAGCCAGTCCACGGCTTCTTTGAAGTCAAGCGAGCCGGTGTAGATGGCGCGTCCGGAGATGACGCCTTCAAGGCTGGCGCGCAGACTGATCGGGTACAGGGCCTTGATGTCGTCCAGGGTGGCGACGCCTCCGGCCGCGATGACCGGCATGGGGCTGGCTTCGGCCAGTTCTTCAAGCAGGGTGAGGTTGACCCCGCTCTGCATGCCGTCGCGGCCGATGTCGGTATGGATGACAAAGGCCGTACCCTGGGCGTAGAGCCGGGGCATGATCTGTTCAATGGTAAGGCCCGAATCGTCAATCCATCCGCGCGTTTTAATCCGCCCGCCGTCCGTATCGAGGGAGACGCCGATACGGCCGGGCAGGCGCGTGCACATGTCTTCGTAGGCGTGGGGGTCTTCCACGGCCAGGGTGCCGATGATAAGGCGCGAAACCCCGGCGTCCGCATAGGCCATGGCGGTGTCGAGATTGCGGATGCCGCCGCCCATCTGCACCGGGATGGACAAGGCGGCGCACAGGCGCGTTATCAGGGCAAGGTTGACGGGCTTGCCGGCAAAGGCCCCGTCCATATCCACCAGGTGCAGCCATTCAGCGCCAAGCGTCTGCCAGCGCAGGGCGGCCTGCACCGGGTCCGTTTCAAAAACGGTTTCCTCGTCGGCGCGGCCCCGCTTCAGGCGCACGCACCGGCCGCCCTTGATATCCACAGCGGGAAAGAGAATCATAGACCGAGATCCTGGACGGCTTTTTCCATGCCTTCCCTGGCAAGATCCGCGGCCGTAATCCATTGCCCGCCGCGCTTGAAGAACTTGTTCGCCTCAAGCAGGTTGCTGGCGAGAGCGGTCTGCGTCTCGTCAAAGCGCGAGCGGGAAATCAGCGATTCGTTGCGCACGTCAATAACGTAGATGTCCATGACGACCCTGGCCGGGGTGACGGCGCCGAAAGAGCCGCCGTCGCGTTCCCGGTATTCGAAAAGCTGCGGCACCACGAGCAGATCGACGCCCATGCAGCGGCCGATGGCCGACCAGGTGCGCAACGCCGCCTGGTTGTTGTTGACGCCTTCCTGCTCTCTGACGGTTTTGGCGCAGTGCACGGCGCTTTCGCGGCTATGGAAGCTGTTTTTGGATTTCTCGGCCAGCACCGAAGCGAACAGGGCGTCCATGCCGTTCAGATCTTTCGCGTCAATGCGGGGCAGGTCTTCAACGGTGTAGCCGGCCAGCATGTCGGACGGCGCGGCCGGCTGAGAAAAATACGCCAGGCCCAGCTTCAACTGGCCCACGGGCAGTGGGGGCTGAACGGGTTTGGCGCAGCCGCAGAAAACAAGGGCGGCAGCCAGGGAGAGGCAGAAAAAAAATGCTGTGCGGCGGGTACGGTTGGTGTGCATCAGTCAAAACTCCCTTTGGTGCTGAGTAGACAGTCGCGGCTGAGGGCAACGGCTCCTTTGAGCGCAAGGCCCAGGCCCTTGCATGCGGATTCAAGCAGATGGTGGCCGTTGATGCCATATTCCAGAGTAATATGCAGGTTCATTTTGGCCCCGCCTGCCAGGGATTTGAAAAATTCGCGCCACAGATCGCTTTCCTCCCCGGCCACCACCGGCGGCAAAAGCTTCTGCCCCCTGAAGACAAGGTATGAGCGGCCAGACAGATCAACGCAGACATCGGCCAGGGCCTCGTCCATGGGCACTCTGGCGCACGCCGTGCGGGCAATGCCCTTGCGATCGCCCAGGGCCTTGTCCAGGGCCTGGCCGAGGCACAGGGCCACATCTTCCACGGTGTGGTGGGCGTCGACGTGCAGATCGCCCCGGCACTCAAGAGTCAAATCAAATCCGGCCCAGAAGGCCATCAGGGTGAGCATGTGATCGGCCATGCCGAAACCCGTGTCGATCCGCGCCTGTCCGGCACCGTCAAGACAAAGGTCAAGGCTGATGGCGGTTTCTTTGGTTTCCCGCCGGACCGTGGCTTTTCGCGCGCCGTTTGCAGCGGTCATGCCGTCTTCCCGCTATGCCCTGGCCGGGAGTTTGTCGTCCTCTTCGTCATCTTCGTCCTCTTCGTCCTCGTCTTTCGGCTCGGGCTTTTTCCTGCCGAACAGCGCGGCAATGATGATGCTGCCTTCGTAAAGGAGCAGCAGCGGCCCGGCCATGAGCAACTGCGACAAAACATCAGGAGGCGTCAAAATAGCCGCGACAATGAACATGATCAGGATGGCGTAGCGTCTGGTCCCGCGCATCATCGGGGCGGTCACGATACCGAGCCGCGCCAGAAAAAAGACAAACAGCGGCAACTCGAACACCAGACCGAAAGCGATCAGCAGCCGCAAAACGAAACTGAGGGTTTCACTCAAGGCGGGCATGGCCTGGATTATTCCGGCATTGTAGCTCATGAAAAATTCAAAGGCAAAGGGAAAGACGATGAAATAACAGAACGCGCCGCCGCTGATAAAGAAGAAAGCGGAAAAAAAGGCCACGGGCAGAATGTAGAGTTTCTCCTCTTTATAGAGCCCCGGCGCCACAAAGGCCCAAATCTGGTAAAAAATCATGGGGCTGGCGATGAACATGCCGGCCACGAAAGAGACCTTCATAAAGGTGAAAAAGGCTTCGGGCGGGCTGGTGTATATCAGGCTGCTCGTGTCGGGCATGGCCGCCATAAGCGGCCCGAACAGCCAGGCGAATATCCGCTCGGCAAAGGGATAGCACAGGAAAAAGCCGGCCAGAACCCACAGGAACATGCGGAAAAGACGTTTGCGCAATTCCCGGAAGTGGTCCATCAGGGTCATGGGCTGATCGTCTTTTTCCCCGTCTTCCCCATCGTCCCCGTCGTCTCCGTCTTCCCCGTCGTCTCCGTCGTCGCCACCTTCTTCGTCGTCACCCTCGTCGTTTTCATCCCCGTCGTCTTCATCCCCGTCGCCTGGGACGGGAGCGCCTTTGGCGTCGTTTTCCGAGGCGGCCGCAACGGTCCCGGCAATGGCGCTTTCCAGGGGAGAGTCCGGGGAAGAGGCGGATTCGTCCCCGTTGTCCGCGTCCATGTCATCCGGGCTGTTTTCATCGCCGGGGGGCGGCATGCCTTCGTCGTCGCCCGAGTCTTCCTCGTCCGGGGCGGCGTCTTCTTCATCCGTGTTTTCAGAGGCGTTCCGAGATTCGGGCGCCGCCCCGCGCATGGCATAGCGCATGGATTTGCGCAGGGAGGACGCGAGATCGGGATGGACGGCGTCGGCGTCGTCCAGGCCCGGCGGGACGCCGTCATCATCCCGCGGCGGCGTCTGCGCCGCAAAAACCGCCCCGGCCGTCCCGGCGTCGCCGCTCTTGTCTTCGACGCGGCCGAGGGCGCGCTCGATTTCGGCGTCAATATCGAAATCGGAACCGCTGTGGTCCTCCTCATCCTCCTCGCAGGGGCGGATAAACTCGGGGTCCAGCCATTCATGGCCGAGATCGTCTCCGCGAACCGCGACGCCGTCGAGCTTGCCGGCTATTTCGGCGTTCAGGTCGAAATCGGCGGTGCTGTGATCGTCTTCATGATCCGCGTCCGGCCGTTCGTCTTCGGGATAATAGTATATATTGTCCTCGACCGGATAGCGGTCCGCTATGTCATCGCCGGGGGCTGGGGGCGGCGGAGTCGCTTCGGCCTCGACGGCCGGGCCGAGTTTGGCTTCTATTTCGGCGTCAACGTCAAAGTCCAGGCCGCTGTGGTCGCCTTCGTCGTCAGGGGAAGGCCGCACGCCTTCGGGATACAGCACCTCCGGCGGCAGGCTCGCGGGGTCGTTTTCGTGAGAGGCCGCGCCGCGTTCAAAGGCCGCTGCCGGGCCGCCCATGGCGGCGATTTCGGCGTTGAGGTCGAAATCGGCGGTGCTGTGGTCGTCTTCGGCATCGTCGCAGGGGCGCACGTCTTCGGGGTAATAATAGTAGCTTTCGTCAACGGACGGAGCGGCGTCGGCCGGCTGCCGTCCGGAAACTGCCTTGTTGGAGCCGTTGCCGTCAGAAGCGCTCATGACTCGTCTCCCTTTCCGCTCGGGTCGTCGGCCCCGGAGCGGACCCCGTCGCTATCGGAATCGGGTTCTTTTTCAGTCGTGGCCGGGCTTTTGCCGGATTGAACGTCTGGCGGCCCGGCATCGCCGTCCGCCGTTACCGCCTTCTTCGTTGCCTCATCGGCGACGGGAGTTTCCGGCGCGGCGTCAGCCGCTTCCGCTGCGGCCTCATCCGCCGGGGCTGCCTCCGGCTTCTTCTTTTTCTTCTTTTTGACTTTGCTTTGGGCCGCCTGTTGCCGCTGCCACTCTTCCTTGTTGGCCTCCAGGTTCATCGTCCGTTGAAAATCCGTGCTCACCCGGCGAAAATCGGAC
>JAIRTI010000073.1 GCA_031255035.1 Desulfovibrio sp. | reverse complement strand
TCCCGGATCTTCCGGTTTGACGCCTCAAGAACGCTGAACACCAGGGCCACCACCAATGTGGGTGACGTCCCCGGCGCCATCTACGCCTCTCACGACGGCTATGCCGAGGGCCATCTGCTGTACATGGACGTCACCCAGGGCGGCATTGTGCGCGCCACTTACAATAACGGACAGTCGCAGGACCTGTACCAGGTGGTGCTCTACCGTTTCACCAGCCAGGACGGCTTGCGCAACGAAGGCAACAACCATTATTCCGCCACCCCGGAGGCCGGACAGATCCAGGAAGGCCTGCCGGGGCAGGAGAATTTCGGCACCATTGAAGACTACTCCCTGGAGCAGTCCAACGTTGACTACGCCAGGGAGTTCTCGCACATGATCATCATCCAGCGCGGCTTTCAGATGAACAGCAAGGTCATCACCACCTCGGACACCATGCTGCAACGGGCGCTGGAACTGAAGCGGTAAGCGGCGCGGCAACGACGCCAAAGAGAAAAATCAGCGCTCCCCTAAGTTTTCGTTTTGGCTTCGTCCGCGATGGCTGCCCGAATGCGGCAGACGCCGCAGGTTGGTTGCGAGGTGGGCATGCCGCATTGATCGCAGGGGCGCAGTTGGTTGCCATTGTGTTCTTCGGCGGCGGCGAACACCGGCCGTCCGCGTTCGAGAAAATTCTGGTAGAAATCCAGCTTGCGGCCCGGCATTTTCTCCTCGATGGCCGCCCATATATGCTTGTGGAAGGTGAAGCTCGCCCCCCGGCTGTAGGGACAGGGGGCGAAATGCCAGTCAATGCCGCGCAGAAAGGCATAGTTGGCGGTTTCGAATTCAGACAAGCGCCACAGGGGCTTGACCTTGCGGATGAAAGAGTGGTCTTGCGCAGCGGCCAGCGCGGGCCCCTGGTCGGACAGGTAGGCCGTATCCCAGCGCAGGGTGTTGCTGAAGAGGCGCGCCACCTCGTCGTCAAGGTTGTGCCCGGTAGCCAGCACGGTGAAGCCTTCCTCATGGGCCACCCGGTTGAAATAATGGCGCTTGATTTTCCCGCAGGCCGAGCAGATGGGCCGCTTGAGACGGGCTTTGACCATGGGAATGGGCAGGCCTTCGGCGGCCATCTCTTTGACGATGAGCTTCAGATCGTGTTTCGCGCAAAAGGCCTCGACAACGGCGCGGGCGTCTTCGGAGGAGCGCGGGATGGCGAGATCGATGTGCAGGGCGGTCACGTTGTAGCCAAGCCGCTTGAGTTCAAACATCAGGGCCAGGGAGTCCTTGCCGCCTGAAAGAGCGACGAGGATACGGTCTTCATGGGAAAAAAGCTGATGCCTGCGGATGCCCTTTTCCACCTGCCCGGTGAAAAAATCCAGGAAGCACGATTCGCAAAAGCCGGAATTGCGGCTTGGCAGGGCCACGGCGGCCGTGGCCTTACATCTGGTGCATTTCATGGGATCGGTTATTCCTTCCTGTAGCGATTAACGCTTGAAACAGTTCGCTTACGGCGGGCAAAGCCCGCCGGCGCCTGTTTCGCGGCAAGGATTTGCGGACAAATCCCTGCCGAGCGTTTCACGTGTGAAATGCTCTAGCCTCTGGATGTCACCACGCGCACGGTGATGCGCTCGTCGGCATAGATGCGCCTGTCCGGCGTGAGCAGCGTTTCCTCGCGGATGACAAGGGCTGTGCCCGGACGCAGACCGAGGCGCTCCAGGAGCTGGCGCGCGGTTTTCGCTCGGGGCATGGCGAACTCTTTATTCTCGGGCTGAAGCAGCACGGTAATGACGGGACCGGCGGTCTCGTCCGGTGCCGGGCCGTGGGTCCGGCTGCTGGAGGGAGGCGTAGACATGGCGCCGCTCAACTGAGCCCCGAGGGAGCGCCCATAAAGCTGATGATGACTTCCATAAGCTTGTCCGGTTCAAGGGGTTTGGCCTCTTCAATGACCATGCGGCGCGTATCCTTGGCTTAGATCAATAATATAGCTCAGATAATAGGGAATGAAAATGATTATTTGCCGGCGCCAGCAATTCTCATTATGAGCCTTTTTGCGGCCCTTCACTCGCCAACTGTGAAAGGCAATGCCTCCGGCGGCCGGGGCGCTGCCCCGGACCCCCTCAGTTTGGGTTCCGGCTGAACGTATCAACAGGTCACAACGATCAGCCACCCAATCGCCGGGTCCAGGGCCGGCAAGGTCCTGGCGGGTGTGGGCAGAGCCCACATGCGATCAAATTGGCTTCGACAAAATCAAAATTGCCGCGGGCGCACAACGGAAGAACTCCCGCGTTCCGCTTGAGGCAAAGCGGCGCGCGGGAGTTCTTGCCCGTATGGCAGCGTATTACGCGGGGCGCGGCGCTTATGCGCCCGCGTAGGCCACCCGGCCCCACGGCAAGGTTGGGGGCACATTCTTCGCAATCCGGCGCTCGTCAGGCGTGAACCATCCTTGCGCCGTCAGGCCGCTGTCGGGCTTCCGGCGGCATTGCCTTTCAATGTTCATCCGCTCTAGTCGGCCAGTTTGCGGATAAAGGAAGGCGTTTCAAAGTCATCTTCATCAAAAATGAAATCATCCTCGCCGGGCGTGTGCGCGTTTGCCCTGGGCGTGGTCACCGGGGCCGGGGCCGTTTTGCGCAGATAGGCCGGCACATTGAAATTGCCCGGCTGGGGCTGGCGGGCGACAACCCGTTGCAGGCTTTCGTCCACCGTGTTGAGCCCTTGCGGATGGCGCGGGCCCGAGGGCGGCGAACCGGGGTTGACAGGCGCGCCGCCGCCCACGCCGTGCAGGCTGGTGACCTTGGCGCCTTTGCCGGTTTGCGCGGGCAGGACGCCGCCGTTGTCGATGCCGGTGGCGATGACGGTGATGCGCATTTCTTCGCCGACGGAATCGTCGCAGACCGTGCCGAAAATGACGTGCACGTCTTCGTGGGCCGCTTCGGAGACGATGCTGGCCGCTTCGGACACCTCGTCAATGCCCAGATCCGGTCCGCAGGTGATGTTCATGAGCACCTGGCGGGCGCCGTCAATGGAAACGCCTTCCAGCAGCGGGCTGGTGATGGCCTTGAGCGCGGCTTCGCGGGCGCGCGATTCCCCGGTGGCGATGCCCGTTCCCATCATGGCCAGGCCGGATTCGCTCATCACCGTGCGCACGTCGGCAAAGTCCAGGTTGATGAGGCCCGGAATCAGGATCAGATCGGAAATGCCTTTGACCGCGTAATACAGCACCTCGTCGGCTTTCTTGAGCATCTCCAGGAAGGTGGCTTTTTTCGGGGCAAGCTGCAAAAGCCTGTCGTTGGGGATGGTAATGAGGCTGTCCACATGGCTGCGGAATTCCTCAATGCCGGCCTCGGCGGATGCCAGCCGCTTCTTGCCTTCGAAGAAAAAAGGCTTGGTCACGACGCCCACGGTCAGGATGCCCAGCTCTTTGGCCGTCTGGGCAATGACGGGGGCCGCGCCGGTGCCGGTGCCGCCGCCCATGCCGGCGGTGACGAACACCATGTCCGCCTCCCCGATGGTCGCCTTGATCTGATCAAGGCTCTCCAGGGCCGCCTCGCAGCCGATGCGCGGGTTGGCGCCCGCGCCAAGCCCTTTGGTCAGCTTGGCGCCGATCTGGATCTTGTGCTCCGCCCTGGATTTCCCCAGGGCCTGCACGTCGGTGTTGGCCGAAATAAAGCTCACGCCCTGCAAAGTGGACAGAATCATGTTGTCCACGGCGTTTCCGCCGCCCCCGCCCACGCCAACCACTTTTATTCTTGCGGTTTCTTTTGTCTCGATTTCAAAGTCCAGTGCCATTTGCCTCTCTCCTTGCCGTCACCCGGTATAACAAGCGCCCCGGGTCAGTTTTGTGCAGCCATATTTCTATGTCAACATATTCTTCTTTAAAGCGGCCGGTCTATAGACATTTTTCGCGGCAAGGATTTGCGAACAAATCCCTGCGGAGCGTTCCATATGTGAAATGCTATAGCCCTTTACGAGATATCCGAAAACCACTTTTTCATGCGCGCCAATATGCGATCAAAGACGTTTTCATCCTGAATGCGGAACTTGCGTTCCGTGCCTTCCTTCTCGGCCCCGTAACACAGGAGCCCCACGGCCGTCGCGTATTTGGGGCTGTTGACCACGTCCCGCAGCCCGCCCACATTGCGCGGATAGCCGATGCGCGTGGGCAGGTTGAAAATCTGCTCCCCGAGTTCCTGGCAGCCGTCTATCAGGGCGGAGCCGCCCGTGAGCACGACGCCGGCGCCTATCAGGTGTTTGCAGCCGGAACGGGTCAGTTCCTGATCCACAAGATCCAGCACTTCCTCCATGCGCGGCTGGCAGATTTCGGCCAGAATCCGGCGCGACAGGCGGCGCGGTTCGCGCCCGCCCACGGTGGGCACATCGATGACCTCGTCCATGTTGACGAGGTCGACCATGGCGCAGCCGTACTTGACCTTGATTTTTTCGGCGCTGAGCATGGGCGTGCGCAGACCGAAGGCGATGTCGTTGGTCAGGTTCTGGCCGCCAAGGGCGAGCACGCCGGTGTGTTTGATGGTGTCGTTGGCGAAAATGGCGATATCGGTGGTGCCGCCGCCGAGATCCACCAGGGCCACGCCAAGCTCGCGCTCTTCCTCTGTCAGAACCGCCTTGGCCGAAGCCAGAGATTCAAGCACGATGTTCGAAACGTCCAGGCCGCTCCTGTGGCAGGAGCGCACGATATTCTGGGCGCTGGTCACCGCCCCGGTCACGATGTGTACTTTCACCTCCAGGCGCACGCCGGCCATGCCCAGCGGATGGATGATGCCGCGCTGGTCGTCAACGATGAATTCCTGCGGCAGGGTGTGGATGACTTCACGGTCAAGGGGGATGGCGACCGCGCTGGCGGCTTCAAGGGCGCGATCCACGTCGCGCTGGGCCACTTCGCCGCCCTTGACGGCGATGACGCCGTGGCTGTTGAAGCCTTTGATATGGCTGCCGGCTATGCCCGCGTAAACCGAGCGGATGGCGCAGCCGGCCATCAGCTCCGCTTCTTCCAGGGCTTTCTGCACGGACTTGACCGTCTCTTCAATATTGACGACCACGCCTTTGCGCAGACCGGTGGACGGGCTGGCGCCGATGCCGACGACGTCGACGCCGTCTTCCGTGGCTTCGCCCACCACGGCGCAGATTTTCGTGGTGCCTATGTCAAGTCCAATTATAAGGTCGGCCTTTGCCATCGTTGTCTCCTCACCCTTCTCCCGGTACGGTTGCCGGGCGCGCCCAACGCCTGAAGCGATGTTTTTCAGCCGTGGTCACGCGATATCTTTTCTACCCAGACGTTCACGCCCTGGGCGCGTATTTCGCGAACGGCCGAAAGCTCTCCCCTGCGGTTCAGGTCCGCCAGAGTCAGCCCGAGGCGGCGCAGGTTGGGCAGCCATTCCTCAATACTGATGGTTATTTTCAGCCGCGACTCTTCCACGAAAAGCTCTACCCCCCTGGCGGAGGAAAGGCGGACCATGCTCACGGCGCCCATGCCGCTCAAAAGCCGCGATTCTTTCAAACTCCGTACCAAATCCGGCAGGGCCCAGATCGCGTCCTCGGCCCCCGGCTCCACCTCCAGGGCGGGCAGGGAGGCGAACTTGCCGGGAATGACCGGCGCTATGGGGGTTCCGTATATGTCGGCGTACTGAAGCGTCTCTCCCCGGCGTAACCAGAAGGCCGGCACTTTTTCGCGGATGCCGATGATCAGGGTGCCCGGCAGAACCCGTTTCACCGAGACTTCGGCGATCCAGGGGTGCTTCGCCAGAGCTTCCTCCACCGCGTCGAGGGAAAGGGCCAGCGTGTTTGCTCCTTCTACTAGATCGGCAGTTTCTAGAATTTCTCTAGATGTTATACGCGAATTCCCCTTGATTTCAAGCTTTCTCAGGGCGAAATATTCTCCGGCCGTCAGGCTGCGGTAGCCGTAAAGCAGGCCAAAACCAACTCCCGCAATAAGAATAAGGAGCATGGACAAAAGCCCGGCCAACGACAAGAGCGAGCGAATTTTTTGCGCCGGCGCGAAGCTGAAGGGCTGGAAGGAGAGGAGGCGCTTCTCCTGCCGCCGCGTGTTTTTCCCCGGCGCGGCCCTTGGGCCGCCGCGAGTCAGGGGAACCCGGCTGCTGTTGCGGACCAGACGGTCTCGCGGACTGTTTCTTTTTATGGCCATACTCTTATTTCCAACTCCAGCGCCTGGCCGGAGGTCCGCTGAACCGCTTCCCTGGCAAGATTCAGAAGTTCCAGGGCGGCCTCGCAGGTGCCGCCGCCTTCGTTCAGCAAAAAATTGGCGTGCAGCGGTGAAAAGGCCATGCCGCCGAGTTTTTTGCCTTTGAAGCCGGCCTCTTCCAGCAATTTTCCGGCGGCGGCGTCCGGCGCCGGATTTTTGAAGGCGCTGCCCGCGCTGGCCGCGTCCAGAGGCTGACTCTGGCGTTTTTTCAGCATGCAGGCCGCCATTTTTTCCCGGACGGCCTCCCCGTTTCCCGGACGAAGCTCAAGGGTGACGTCGTGCACCAGGCAGAGGCCCGTTGCGTCCTGGACGGCGCTGTGCCGGTAAGTGAGGGCCATATCTTGCGCATCGACCTCAACCAGCCCCCGGTCCGGAGAAAAAACCGAGGCTTTTCGCAGCAGGCCGCCTATCTCCACGCCAAAGGAACCGGCATTCATGGCCACGGCCCCGCCGACGCTCCCCGGAATGCCGGCCAGGCCCTCCAGGCCCGATAACTTCAGCGCGGCCGCCCTGGCCAGAAGCGTGGACAGGCGCATGCCGCCCGGAACCCGCACCAGAACGGTATCGCCTTCTTCACCCAGAACCGAGATATCTTCCCGGCCGGCCATGCGGACCAGCACCAGGGGCAGATCCGCGTCAGCGGCGAGGATGTTGCTTCCCCTGCCGAAGGCCCTGGCCTCGCCGCCAAGCCGTTTCAGCGTCTCCGGGAGCCGCTCCAGACCGTGGCGTCCCTCGACCGAGACCTCGGCAATGGCTCTGCCGCCGATGCGGATGCTGGTCCTTTCGGCGAGGCTGGGGGCGTCAACGACGCCTATGGCCGGGCTGGAGGTCAAGAGACTTGCTCCAGCCAGCGCGGGCCGATGGTGGTGATGTTGCCGGCGCCCAGGGTCAGGAGCAGGTCGCCGCTTGTCAGTTCTTCGTTCAGCTTGTCCAGGAGTTCGTCGAAGTCGCGGCAGTAGGCGACGTCGGTGCTTGAGACCTGGCGGATGCCGCTCGCCAGGCTTTCCCCGCTGACGCCCGGTATCGGGGCCTCCGAGGCGGCGTAAATCTCGGTAAGAAAGAGCTTGTCGACGCCGTCAAAAACCTTGCAGAAATCCCCGAAAAGGGCCTTGGTGCGCGTGAAGCGGTGCGGCTGAAAAGCCGCCACCAGGCGTCTGCCGGGCAGGCATTGCCTGGCCGTGGCGATGGTGGCCGCTATTTCCGCCGGGTGATGCCCGTAGTCGTCAACGACAACCACGCCGTTCTTCTCGCCTTTTTTCTCGAAACGCCTGCCTACGCCCTTGAATTCAGCCAGGGCGCTCATGCAGGTCGACATCGGGATGTCGCATTGCATGGCGATGCCGATAGCCGCCATGGCGTTCAGGATATTGTGCCGCCCGGGCTGGTTCAGATTGACTTCTCCCAGGAGCATGCCCTTGAGCCGGACCACGAAGCGGCTGACTTCGGCGCACACGGCGGCTTCAGCCGTCAAATCATTTCCGGCGTTGAACCCATAGGTGATCACCGGGCGGTTGACGCGCGGCAGCAGGCGGCGCACACCCGGATCGTCGCCGCAGACGACATTGACGCCGTAAAAGGGCACCTTGTTCATGAACTGGATAAAGGCCTCGTCGATGCTGTCCCTGTCGGGATAAAAGTCCATGTGGTCCATGTCGACGTTGGTGACCACGTTCAGGATCGGGAAAAGGCACAGGAAAGAACCGTCGGATTCGTCGGCTTCCGCTATAAGATATTCGCCCGCGCCCAGGCGGGCGTTGGCGCCGTAAGCGTTCAGCCGTCCGCCGATGATCACCGTGGGGTCAATCCCGGCTTCTTCGAAAATCCCGGCCGCCAGAGACGTGGTGGTCGTCTTGCCGTGGGTTCCGGCAATGGCGATGCCGGTGCGAAGACGCATCAGCTCCGCCAGCATCTCGGCCCTGGGGATGATGGGGATGCCCTGCTCACGGGCGGCCAGAAGCTCGGGGTTGTCGTCGCGGACCGCCGTTGACTTCACCAGCACATGGGCCTCGCGCACGTTTTCCGCCGCATGGCCGATGGCCACCCGCGCCCCCAGGGCGCGCAGCCGCTCCGTCGGAGCGCTTTGGGCGATGTCGGAACCGTGCACGGCATAGCCGAGGTTCAGAAGGACTTCGGCTATGCCGCTCATGCCCGCGCCGCCGATGCCGACCATGTGCACTGTCTTGATTCTATTTCGCATGGCTTTTCTCCGTCCGGCCGGGGTCGCCGGCGCGGCGCTTTTCGAGCAGGTCTTCCAATCCGTCCGCGAGATCCCGCGCCGCGTAGGGTTTCGCCAGGGCCAGACTTTTTTCCGCCATCGCGGCGAGGCGTTCCCTGTCTTTGACGAGGGAAAGCAGGGCCTTTGTCAGGACCGCGGGCTCGCGTTTGAAGTCCGCCTGCTCGACGCGCAGGGCGGCCCCGACTTTTTCCAGAAAGCGGGCGTTGTGACGCTGATGGTCCTGCGCGGCCTGGGGAAAAGGCGCCAGCACCGCGGGCAGGCCGGCGGCCGTTATCTCCGCCAGACTTGACGCCCCGGCGCGGCACAGCGCAAGGTCGGCCCAGGCATAGGCCTTGGGCATGTCGTTGATAAAAGCCTCGACGCGAACGTGTTCGGCCATGGCTTCCCGGTATGCGGCCCGCACCCGCTCGTAGTCCGCCTGTCCCGTCTGGTGGCGGATGACGATGCCCGCCTCAAGAAGCGGCCCGAGAGAGGCCAGAACGCCGTCGTTCAGGGCTTTGGCCCCCTGGCTCCCGCCCATGACCAGAAGCCGGCAGGGGCCGTCGGCGGCCGCGTCCTTCGCGGCGTCCGCCGAATCATCCTGGACGCCGCCGCCGGTGAACGGACTCGGGGCGTCAACGCCGCCGAAACAGCTTCGGGCGCCGTCGGCCTCGCCACGGGCGCGAAGCGACTCGTGCAAGGCCACAATGCCCGCGCGCACCGGGTTGCCGACCAGGACGCACCTGGCCGGGTCAAAGACGGAATCCCGGATCGGCATGGACAGGAAAATGCGGTCCGCCACGCGGCCCAGCAGGCGGTTGCTCATGCCGGGAAAGGCGTTCTGCTCGTGGATGGCCGTGGGGAGCCCGCGCATGCGTCCGGCCAGCACCCCGGCAAAGGCGGCATAGCCGCCGAAACCGACAACCATTTCCGGCTTGGTCTTCCGGATGACCCGCAAGGCCTCGGCAATGCCGCGAAGCATGCCCAACGCGGCCGCCGCGCCCTTGAAGCCCCGGCCCATGACGCCCCGGACCGGAAGTCCGGCGAAATCAAGGCCGGCTTTGGCGGCGAGATCCGCCTCCAGGCCGTATTGCCCACCCATGAACAGGACCATGGCCCCGGGGTTGCGCCGCCGAATCTCCTCGGCCAGGGACAAGGCCGGGAAAATATGACCGCCCGTGCCGCCTGTGGTGATGATGACGCGATCCATGCCGAAACCCTCAGATGCGCGCCCGGCGCGAGAGGTTGAGCAAAAGGCCCACGCATATGAGCGAGCCCAGAAGACTGCTGCCGCCGTAACTGATGAAGGGCATGGGCACGCCCTTGGGCGGAACAAGCCCCATGACCACCGCCAGGTTGAGCACGCAGGAAACCGCCGGCACCAGCAAAAGGCCGAAGGCGGTAATCCGGCCGCGCAAGTCGGGTTGCCGAAGCGCGATGATCATGCCCCGCCAGAAAAACGCGGCCACGAGCATGAATATCAGCGAGATGCCTACAAAGCCGGCTTCCTCGCCCATGACGGCCATGATAAAATCGTTGTGCGCCTCGGGCAGGTAGAAGAGTTTCTGGCGCCCGGCGCCGAGACCCTCGCCCCACAATCCGCCCGAGCCGAAGGCGTAGAAGGACTGCACAAGGTGGTAGCCCGTGTCCGAGGCGTCCGCGAAGGGATCTCTGAAGGCCAGCAGGCGTCTGAAGCGGTAGGGTTCGGCCACGACCAGCAAATACGCGCCGCCCGAGGCTATCAGCGCCGATGCCAGGAGATAGATGAGGCGCGTGCCGCCGACAAAACACATGATAAAGAGCAGGATGGCGCAGAAGGCCGCTGCCCCGAAGTCCGGCTGCATGAGCAAAAGCGCGCACATGAGGCCGGTGATCAAAAAGGGCGGGATCACGCCCTTGCTGAAACTTTTGACGATGCCCTGCTTCGTGCTCATGAAATAGGCGAGGTAGAGCACCAGGGCGATCTTCGCGAATTCCATGGGCTGGAAGCGCAAGGGGCCGAAGCCTATCCAGCGGTGCGCCCCTTTGGCCGGATCTCCCAGGGGCGACAGGCAGAGGACGAGCAGGACGAAGCTGATCAGAAGCGCCGGATAATGCGCGTGGTGCAGAACCGACCGCGGCAGCCCGGCGGCGACGGCCAGGACTATGGCGCTCTCCACCGCGAAGAGCAACTGCCGCTTGAAAAAGTAATAGGTGTCGGCCTGCATGCGCTCGGCCAGAATGCCGCTGGCCGAAAAGACCATCATGAGCCCGATGATCACCAGCACGGCGGTGATGGCCAGGAACCACCAGTCGGGCCTGCCGGGGCGCACATGCGTCGAGGCCTCTGCGGAAAGCAGGCCCGGCGGGGGCGCGAGGGCGTCGGTCAGGGCGCTCATGCCGTTTCTCCCTTTATTTCTTCTTGTCCGGCCCGTTTTTCGAGTTCTTTAAGGGCGTCGCCGACAAGGCTCCGGAAATGGTCTCCGCGTTCCAGATAGTTGCGATAGCTGTCATAGCTGGAGGTGGCGGGCGAAAGCAGGACCACGTCGCCGGGTCGCGCTTGCGGGCGCAGGCGGGCCACGGCCTCGGGCAGGGCCGCGTCCCAGCTTATGGGCGCGGCGCCCTGCCAGGCCTCCTCAAAAAAATTCCGGCCGGCCCCGAACAGGGCGACGGCCCGGACCTTCTCCTTGACAAGCCCGCGCAGAGAGGCCAGATCCCCCCCCTTGAACTTGCCGCCGGCAAGCAGCAGCACCGGGGAGTCAAAGCTGGAAAGCGCGGCCCGCAGGGCCTCCACCGTGGTGCTTTTCGAGTCGTTGACGTACAGAACGCCGTTCAGTTCGCCCACGGTCTCCAGACGGTGCGGCAGAGGGACGAAGGCGGCTACGGCCCGCGCCGCCGCCTCCTCGTTCACGCCGAAGGGCAGGCAGGCCAGGAAGGCCGCTTCGGCGTTGGCCCGGTTGTGCGTCCCGATCAGCCTGGTCTTGGCAAAGCGGTCCGTGGCCGTGAAAAACTCCAGGCGGGCGCGGCAGCGCCGCTGCTCGTAAAGCGAACGCAATGCCGGGTCATTCGCGGGAAGGATGGCGACATCACCGGCTTCCTGAAGGGCGAAGAGGCGGAATTTGGCGTCCGTGTATTCGGCCATGTCTTTGTGATGGTCGAGGTGATTGACCGTCAGGTTCAGGAGCACGGCCACGCGGGGGCGCAGATGCGAAAGGCCTTGCAACTGGAAGCTGGAAAGTTCCAGCGCCAGCACGTCGGCGCGCTCATTGCGGAGCACATGCTCTGAAAGGGGGGTTCCGATATTGCCGCCCAGAAAGACCCGCCGGCCCGCCTCTTCAAGCATGGCCGCCGCCAGGCTGACCGTGGTGGTTTTGCCGCTGGTGCCCGTCACCGCCAGTATGGGCTCGGAGACATAGCGCAGGGCGAGTTCCATTTCACCGATCAGTTCGGCGGCGCCGGCTTTTCGCACGAGCGGGAGCAACAGGGAAACGGGCACGCCCGGACTGGTGACGACCAGGGCGGCGCCGCTGAAGTCTTCGGCCCGGTGCGGGCCGCGGATGATTTCCATGCCGAGATCGTCCGCCAGGACGCGTGTCTCTTCCGTGACGTTGGCGGCGTTGGCGTCCAGCAGGCGCAGGCGGGCGCCGACGGCCGAGAGCAGACGCGCGGCGGCAAGGCCCGAAGCCCCGGCCCCGACGATGACGGCGAGTTCTCCCGGTGTGACCGGGCGGCGCATGCCCGGCGCAAGGGCCGGATGCCGTGTTTTGCTGGTGTCGTCGTGCATGGCGTCGCTCAGCGAAGTTTCAGGATCGACAGGCCCACAAGAGCGAGAATGCCGGACATGATCCAGAAACGGATGATGATTTTCGATTCGGGCGTGCCGGCCATTTCAAAATGATGGTGCAGCGGGGCCATGCGGAAAAAACGCTTGCCCCCGGTGAATTTGAAATAGCCGACCTGCATGATGACCGACAGGGTTTCCACCACAAAAAGCCCGCCGACCACGAGCAGAATCAGCTCCTGCTTGCACAGGACCGACAGAAAGCCGAGAACCCCGCCCAGGGAGAGGGCGCCCACATCGCCCATGAATACCTGGGCCGGGTAGGCGTTGAACCACAGAAAACCGATGCTCGCGCCGACCAGAGCCCCGCAGAATACCGTCACCTCGCCGACGCCGGGCACGTAAGGCACCTGGAGATAGCCGGCCATGGACACGTTCCCGGCCACATAGATGAAGACCGCCAGGCACATGCCGGTGACAATGGTCGGGCCGATAGCCAGGCCGTCCAGGCCGTCGGTCAGGTTGACGCCGTTGGAGGTTCCGACCATGACGAGCACGGCGAACGGCAGATACAGCAAGCCCAGATCCGGAGTGAAGTTTTTGAAAAAGGGCACGGCCAGGTGCGTCGAATAGGCGGGCAGGGTGAAGAGCACGCCCATGGCGATACAGGCCACGACGGCCTGACCCAGAAATTTCGCTCTGACGCTGATGCCGTCGTTGTTTTTGCGCCGTATTTTGAGATAATCGTCAACAAAGCCCACGGTTCCGAAGCCGAAGAACACGAGCAGCGAGAGCCAGACATAGGGGTTTGTCAGGTCGCCCCAGAGCAGGACGCTGACGGACAGGGAAAAGGCGATGAGCAGGCCTCCCATGGTCGGGGTGCCCGCTTTTTCAAGGTGGGCCTTGACGTCGTCCTGGATATACTGGCCGAATTTCAGGCGCTTCAACTGGCGGATGAACCACGGCCCGATCAGAATGCTGATGATGAGGGCCGTCAGCAGAGCCCACACCGAGCGGAAGGTGATATAGCGGAAGACGTTGAAGACGCGGATTTCGGCGCTTAAGGGATAGAGCAGATTATAGAACATCGCCGTCTCCGGTTGCGTCGAGTTTGGCGGTGTCCTGTTTGACCCACTCGCGGAAGATATCCACAAGCCGCTCCATGTGGTTGGCGCGTGATCCCTTGAAAAGGACGAGGCCGCGCTTCAGGGCGAATTCATCAAGAAGGAGGCTGAAATCCTGGCCGCCGCTTACGGGGTAAAACTCCCCCTGGTACAGGGCCTTGCGCAGGCCGGTTCGAATGGCGGCCACTTGTCCTCCTTTCCAGAATATCAGTTCGGGTTTGGCCTCGGCCATGATCGCGCCGAGTTCGATATGGGCGTTCCCGGCCTTGTCGCCCAGTTCGAGCATCTCGCCCATAACCAGAATTAAGGGCAGGCCGTATTCCCAGGACATGCCCTGGGCCGTGCGGACGACGCGCTTGGCCGAAAGCGGGTTTGAATTATAGCTGTCGTCAACGATGGTGAAATTCTCATAGCGTGAACAGGCGAAGCGCTGTTCCGGCAGACTGGCCCGCGCAAAACCGTGTCTGAGTTCCGGCAGGCTCAGGCCGAGCTGGGTGGCTGTGGTGACGATGGCCGCCACGTTTTCGCTGCCGAACTCGCCCCTGAACGGCGTTTCAAGCATATATTCGTTGCCCTGGGTGGATATCCAGTACTCGCCGGCCATGCTGTGTTTCGGCCCTTCATACTCGGCGCGGCAAAAGACGTCGTGAGTCAGGATGGAAAAGCGCAGCAGTTCGATGCCGCGCTCCTTGAACCGCCGGGCCCTGTTGCGGACCTCGATGTTCAGATCCGGGTAGTCGGCGCTGACCACGGCCACTCCGGACGGCTGGATGTAGTCGAGAAGCTTGGCTTTGTTGGCGGCCACGCCCAACTCGTTCAAGCCCTCGATATGGGCGTCCCCGACATTCAGGATCACGGCGATATCCGGGCGCAGAATCCGGCCAAGCTCGTCCATGTCCCGGCCTTCGCTGATGCCCACTTCCATGACCCAGAAAGAGGCGTCGGCCGAAGCGTTGAGCATGCTTAAGGGCAGGCCGATCTGGTTGTTGTGGTTTTTCGGGTTGCGCTCGGTGCGCGCGCGTGTTTCCAGCACCTGGGCCAGCACGTCTTTGATCGAGGTTTTCCCGGCGGTGCCGGTGATGCCGATGACCCTGGCCAGGGAGGCGTCCCGATGGCGCATAGCCAGACGCCATAGGGCTTGCAGGACGTCATCCGCCAGGAACACCGGCGGAAAAACCATGCCGCCGGAGAACGCGGCAGCGCCGGCTTCGTTCAGAAAGGGGTTGCGCAGGGCGACGATGGCGCTGGCCCCGGCGCGCGCCGCGTCAAGGGCATAGTCATGCCCGTCGGCATGGTTGCCGGGCAGGCAGAAAAAAAGATCGCCGGGCACGACCAGGCGGCTGTCCGCCTTGGCGCCCGCGGCAAAAAGAGCGGCCCGGGGCTCGTGATCCCACAGCGACTCCCAGGACGCGTCGCCCCGAGCCGGCGAAGCGGCGGCCCTGGTCCTTTTTTCGGCCCGGCTTTTCAGGGACAGCGGCGCCTGATCGCTTGCGCGGC
>JAIRTI010000251.1 GCA_031255035.1 Desulfovibrio sp. | reverse complement strand
AAAATGCTCTAAATGGCATCATCTCCTGTTTCGCCAGTCCTGATGCGAATCGCATTCTCTACCGGCAAGACAAAGATTTTGCCGTCCCCAACTGCGCCGCTACATGCGGTTTTTTGTATCGCCTCAATGGCCGGGCCAACCAACTCCGACTCCAGCACAATATCCATTTTTATCTTTGGAACAAACTCGACCATCACCTCGGTGCCTCTGTACGTTTCCTTGTGTCCGTTCTGTCTTCCGAATCCCTTGATATCAATAACGCTCATCCCGTGAATACCGAGTGCCACAAGCGCATCCTTGACCGCATTGAACCTTGAATGACGGATAATAACTTCAAGTTTTCTCATAAACAGCTCCCTGTTGCCATTAATTGAATTTTCGTAATGAGTTCAGCCAACAAGACCATAAAGCGGTTATAAAATCTTATATCCGCTTTCATTATGTTCACTCAAATCAAGTCCGACAATTTCATCATTCTCGGTGCAGCGAATAGGCGTTATGACATTTACAAGAGCCAGAATAAGGCGACTTGCGACGTAACAAAACACCCATGTTGCGACTATTGAAATAAACTGGATCCAAAGCTGTTTTGGGTTTCCGTAAAATAAACCGTCCACGCCGTTGACGGCGGCAGTGGCAAAGAGTCCGGTCGCCAAAGCTCCCCATGTACCACCGACGCCATGTATGCCGACAACGTCCAGAGCGTCATCATAGCCGAGCTTGCTTTTCATCAATACGCCGCCATAGCACAGCATACCGCTGAAGAACCCGATAAGCAGCGCCGCCCCCGGCGTCACGAAACCCGAGGCCGGAGTGATGGCGACAAGGCCGGCCAGTGCTCCGGAAGCGGCGCCAAGTGTGGTAGGCTTACCCGTATGACGCTTTTCAACCAACAGCCAGCCGATTATGGAGGCTGCGGCGGCAAGCTGTGTAGTGGCAAGGGCGTTGGCTGCCAACCCGTCAGCGGCCAATGCGCTACCGGCATTGAAGCCAAACCAGCCAAACCATAGCACGCCTGCCCCCAAAATCGTAAGCGGTAAATTATGAGGAGAAGTTTGGCCTGTAACAGACCCCATGCGCGGACCGAGCGCGTGCGCGCACGCAAGAGCCGCCGCAGCGGAACTCATATGCACCACAGCGCCGCCGGCAAAATCCAGCGCGCCAATTTCAGCCAGCCAACCTCCGCCCCAGACCCAGTGCGCCAGCGGACTGTAGACTACAACCAGCCAAAGCAGCGTAAACAGTACCATTGCGGAAAAACGGAAGCGCTCGGCATAGGTGCCGGAAATCAGAGCCGGAGTGAGGCAGGCGAACATGCACTGGAACGTCATAAAGACCAAATGCGGGATATTGTCCACAGGACCACCCGGCGCCATGCCTACCCCGGAAAGAAATGGATACTCCAGTTTTCCGATCAGCCCGCCAAAATCGCTTCCAAAGGCAAGAGAATACCCCAGCACCGCCCAAAATACGCTGCCAATGCCGAGCAATATAAAGCTGTGCATTGTCGTGGAAAGGACATTGCGGCGTTGCACCAAGCCTCCGTAAAACAGGGCCAGGCCTGGGACCATAAACATTACCAATGCGCTGCATATAATCATAAACCCGGTATCAGCGGCATTCATCCGTCTCTCCTTTAATAAGTGGTAAAAATTGAAGTCAGCACGCTCAGGCCGCGCTCAGACAACTTCAAATTTTATAGCAAGCGGCGATCCAATTATGTAATATTGTGCTATAAATATAAATATAGTGAAAACGCTCAAAAAAACAGCCGTAAAAATATACATAAGGGTAATTTTTTAAGTATTAAAATTACCCTTGTGTATATTAATACAAACCAGAACGAGCAGGGTACCGGTTAAATGGCGCTTCCGGCTCTGGCCGGAACGGGCAATTTTGAGCAAAACGCACTGCCGGACGGCACTGAGCCGCGCATCAGCAATTCTAATTTTGTCGAAGCCAATTTGATCGCATGTGGGCTCTGCCCACACCCGCCAGGGCCTTGCCGGCCCCAGTTCCGTACCTGGACCCGGCGATTGGGTGACAGGAGTGTTGCCCTGTTGATACGCGCAGCCGGAACCCAAACTGAGGGGGTCCGGGGGAAATCATTTCCCCCGGCGGGGTCCGGGGCAGCGCCCCGGCCGCCGGAGGCATTCCTTTCACAGTTGGCCGCAAAAAGGCGCATAATGAGAATTGCTGCCGGCGGTCACGGCGCCATCTTGGCGAGTTCCTTCTTGTAGTCCAGCAGCCCCTGCACCAGGCCTTCGGCCTGGCGCTGCAGAAAGGCTTCCGAGCGCAAGTTGGCGGCGTCTTCCTTATTGGTGATATAGCCGAATTCCACCAGAATGGCCGGCATGCGCGCCCCCATGAGCACGTAAAAGGGGGCGGAGCGGACGCCGTTGCTGCTGTCCGGCAGTTTCGCGCCGTGCAGCCGCCGCAGAATGCCGTTCTGGACGCAGTCGGCCAGCTTATGCGACTCCTTCAGCTTCGAGCCGAGCATCAAATCCGTCAAAATAAACTGCAAATCACTGATGTTCTTGACGGATACGGCATTTTCCCTGGCGGCCACGGTGCTGGCGTTATGGCTTTTGGCTTCGTCAAGATAATAGGTTTCCAGCCCGCGCACCGAATCTGTGGTATTGGCGTTGACGTGGATGGAGATGAACAGATCCGCCTTTTTGTTATTGGCCATATCGGGCCTGTCCTGCAAGGGAATGTAGCTGTTCCCCGTGCGCGTGTAGAGCACGGTGAAGCCCTCTTTTTGCAGAAGGGCGCCGATGCGTCGCGCCATGGTCAGGGTAAACTGCCGCTCGACAATGCCGTTGGCCTGAGCGCCGGGATCTTTGCCGCCGTGCCCCGGATCGAGCATGATGGTTTTGACCGTCAAGCCCAGTTGCTCCATGACCGTGCCCGGCTCTTTGGCTAAAGACCTGCTCTTTGCCTCCCCCATCCCTTTGGCCGTGTCGGAGCGCACCCCGGCCCCGGCTTTGGCCGTGTCGGAGCGCACCCCGGTCCCGGCTTTGGCCGTGCCGAAGCGCACCCCGGCCCCGGTTTTGGCCACGGCGATCCCCCTGGCGATATCCTCTTTGCGGCTAATCTCGATTTCAATGGTGGGCGACGCGCCTTCCGGGCTGCGCACCGCATAACAGGCCAGGCCGTCGCACTCCAGGGTCACGCGGGTGCCCGCGCCGAATTTGCCGGTCCGTATCCGGCTCACGATCAGGTCCTTCGGCCGCAGACCGGACTTGACACTGTCCGCCGGAAAGGCGCCGGCGATATCCAGGTACAGCCGGGCCGGCAGTTTTTTTTCCTTGTCCGACGGCAGGAAGGCATAGGAGTAGTCCGCTCCCCGGCTCAGTTCCAGGGTGACCACGGCCCGTTGCGGCTTGCCTTTCCAGCGTATCTCTTTCAGGGTAAGCGGCGAGGCCCTGTCCGGGGGCGCTTCCCGCCGTGCGCCGGCTTGGGCCGGCGAAGCGGACTTGTCCGCCGGGACCGGCACCGCCCGGAGTTCCTCAAGGATTTTTTTGGCCTGCTCGGCCTCTTTGGATTTTGGGTAGCTTCGGACAAGGCGTTCCAGCGCCTTGCCGGCGCCGGCCGGATCTCTCAGTCTGCGTTTCAGGATAAGAGCCTGGCGGTACAGGCTCTCCCTGGCTACGGCGTACTTGCCGTACTTGTCGGCCACCGCTTCGAACCGCGCGCAGGCTTCCCGGTGATCCGCGCCGAGAAAAGACCGCCGGGCAAGCTCTTCCCAGGTTCTGGCCTGGTAAAAGGCCGCTTCGGCCGCGCTTTCCCGGTCGCCCTTGATCAAAGGATCGAATTTGCCTTCAAAGGCCAGCCAGTTGTCCCGGCGGCCGCCACGGGTCTGATCGGCGCGCAGGCTGTTGAATTCTTTCACCAGGGAATCAAGGGAAACGGCCTGCGCCGCTGCCCAGGCGGCCGGAGCATCAAGAAGCGGGCCGGACGGGAGAAGCGGCAGGCAGAGGAGCGCGAGGCTGAAAAAGAGGCGTCGAACCGTTTTCGTCAATGATGTCTCCGCCGGGCCGGCAATTCTCATTTTGATGAAGCCAGCCGGTTTGCATGCGGGCTCTGCCCACAGCGCCAGGCCCACAGCGCCAGGCTGCCGGGCCCCCTGATTCAGCCTGGGCAGCGTCGTCACGCGATATCATTTGCCCTCTGCCTGCCTTGCGCCGCAACCTTCCTAAAGTCGAGTATCTTCATATGCACTCCTTACGGGCAAAGCGCCGCGCCGCAGAGAACACATCCATATTGCGCAGACACAGTCTAGAACTGCTGCCCCATGGAGAATTCGAAGCGGCCGCCGCTGCTGTGTCCCC
>JAIRTI010000036.1 GCA_031255035.1 Desulfovibrio sp. | reverse complement strand
TCAGCGAAACCCCGCCGCCGGTCATCACCGAAGGCGGCCTTTTCAAAAGCGGCTTCAACAGCGAGCTGGACGAACTCATCGACCTGGTGGAGCATGGCGAACAACGGCTCAGGGCGCTGCTCGGGCGCGAGCAGGAAGCCCACTCCCTGCCCAAGCTCAAGCTCGGGCACAACCGGGTGTTCGGCTATTATTTCGAACTGCCCAAGGCCCTGGCCGATTCCGCGCCGCCGCACTTCAACCGCCGGCAGACCGTGGCCAACGCCGAACGCTACATCACGCCGGACCTCAAAGACCTGGAAGACAACATCCTTGCCGCCGGAGACAAGCGTAATCAACTGGAATTCCGCCTTTTCCAGGAACTGCGGGTCCGCATTGACAAGGAGAAAACGCGCATTCTCTTCATGGCCGACGCCCTGGCCGGCCTTGACTTCTGGCAGAGCCTGGCCGAAACCGCGAAAAAACGCGGCTGGGTCAGGCCCGTGTTGACCGACGACGCCTCCGTGTCCATCACTCAGGGCCGCCATCCGGTCGTGGAGGCGACCGCCCCGCCTTCGGGCTTCGTGCCCAACGATCTGCGCATGGACCGCTCGCGCCGGCTTCTCATCATCACCGGCCCCAACATGGCCGGCAAGTCGACGGTTTTGCGCCAGACGGCCATTCTCACCATCCTCGCCCAGATGGGCTCTTTCGTGCCGGCTTCAGAGGCCGTGCTCGGCATCGCGGACAGGGTCTTCTCACGGGTGGGCGCCTCGGACAACCTGGCTCAGGGGCAGAGCACCTTCATGGTCGAAATGATGGAAACCGCCAGGATATTGCGCCAGGCCACGGCAAAAAGCCTGGTCATCCTCGACGAGATCGGGCGGGGCACCAGCACCTTTGACGGCCTCTCCCTGGCCTGGGCCGTGGCCGAAGATCTGTCCCGCCGGGGCGAGGGCGCCATACGCACCCTGTTCGCCACCCACTACCACGAGTTGACCGCCCTGGAAGGCAGCCTCGACGGGGTGCGCAACATGAATATCGGCGTGATCGAACGCGGCGGCGACATCCATTTCACGCGCCGCCTGCTGCCGGGGCCGGCTGACCGCAGCTATGGCATCGAAGTGGCCCGGCTGGCCGGCGTGCCCATGCCGGTCGTGCAGCGGGCGAAACAGATCATGACCATGCTTGAAGCCATGCGCGGCCGGGGCGAGGCCCTTCGGCCCGAAGCCATGCAAGGCATGCTCCCAGGCATCGCCCCCAAAAAAGCCGCCAGGCAGCCGGAAAGCCTGCCCTTGCCGCCGCGTCCGGAAGACAGGGCGCATCCGCTTTTTACAATCCTTGCCGAACTTGATACAGACAACCTGACGCCTCTCAAGGCGCTGGCCCTGATTACCGAATGGAAAAGCTTCTACGGAGACAATACGCCATGATTATATGGACCACCCCGACCCTTCGCTTTCGCAGGGCCGCCACGGCCGCCCTGCTCTGCCTTGCCGCCCTCTCCCTGTGCAACGCCTGCGGCAAGTCCGGCTACCCCTCGCCCAGAGACCACGGCGCCGTTTTCACCTGGTCCATGGTTGAAGCCGTCATGGTCGGGAACTGCATCGCCTTTTCCGGCGCTTTCGCCGGCGCCTATAAATATTTTGACGGCGTGCGCGTGGAACTTTCCCGCCTCAACGATCCCGGCGACTGCCCCGGCTGCCCCTTTGTGACCGAGGAAGTGGCTGAAATCCCTCTGCGCGAAGCCGGATTTGACGAAGAACTCGGCACGCTTTCCTTTACCTACTGCCCGAGGCCGGCCAACGCTTATCGCTGGCGTCTCGCCGCCATGAGCAAAAACAGCAAGCTCCCCCACGCCACCATGATCGACCGCCTCGTCATAACGGCGCCCGAGGAAAAGCCGGTCGAGGCCGACGGCTCTGATGGCGCGCGCTGACAACGCCGAAGAAACGCGCCGCCGGGTCGTTCCCGCTGAAGACGCGGGCTCGCGGCTTGACCGTTTTCTGGCCGGATGCCTTCAGCACGAAGGACTTTCCCGTGAAAAAATCAAGGTTCTGATCCGGGACGGCAAGGTTCGCGTCAACGAAGCGCCGGTCAACTCCCCCAAAACGGCCCTCAGGCCGGGCGATACCGTTGACGTCAGCCTCATTCCGGCGCAAACGCGGCTTCAGCCGGAACAAGGCGAGTTGCGCGTGCTCTATCGCGACGCCGCTCTCGCCGTTATCAACAAGCCCGCCGGCCTGACCGTCCATCCCGCGCCGAACCGCCCCAGCGGCACCCTGGCCCACCGGCTTCTGGCGCATTTTCCCGAACTGGCCGCCCAGGAAGGCTTCAGGCCCGGCATCGTCCACCGGCTCGACAAGGACACCAGCGGCCTGATGCTGGCCGCCCTGACCGGGCAATGCCGTCTGGCCCTGGCCGACATGTTCGCCAGGCATGAAGTGTTCAAGGAATACCTGGCCCTGGTCGGCGGCGTCCCCCATTGGCGCGAGACAATTATTGACGCCCCGGTGGGACGGCACGCCCGCAACAAGACGCTTATGGCCGTCACCCCTTCGGGGAAAAGCGCCAAAAGCGCGGCCCGCCTGCTCTATGCCGACCCGGAAGGAAGGTTTTCCCTGGTGGCCGTGCGCATTTTCAGCGGGCGCACCCATCAGGCGCGCGTCCACATGCGGCACCTTGGACATCCGCTGGTCGGCGACAAGGCTTATGGCTGGACCTTGCCGGCCGGGCAGGACTGCAAAGCCGCCCGCAATTCCGAAAAGCGCGGGCAACCGCAAGCCCCCAAGCGCCAGATGCTCCATGCCTGGAAGCTGGCCTTCCGGCATCCCCTGCCCGAAGCCGTCCGCGCCCAGGCGGTTGCGGAGGGTGCCTCGCCCCCCGCCGTTCTCCATGAAGGCTGTCTTTCCTTTACCTGCCCGCCTCCGCCCGATTTTGCCGAGGCCGCGCGTTTTCTCTCCCGCCGGACAGTGCATGTCGTGGTCACCGGCAACCCCGGCTGCGGCAAATCAACCCTGGTCAAAGCCCTGGCAACGGAAGGCTGGCCGGTCTTCGACGCCGACGCCGTGGTGGCCGGGCTCTATGCCGTCGGCGGCGACGCCAGACGCCTGCTGCTGGCCCGCTTCGGCGATCGCTTTGTGCCCGACGCGAAAAGCCCGGTTGATAAAAAGGCTCTGGGCGCGGCCATGGGTCTGGACGACGCCTTGAGACACGAGGTCGAAGCCCTGGTGCATCCACTCGTCTGGCACGCCCTGCAATCCTTTCGCCAGGAGCAGGA
>JAIRTI010000131.1 GCA_031255035.1 Desulfovibrio sp. | reverse complement strand
GCCGCGCGCGGGGATGCCCATGATATACGGGAAGCCCGCGCCCGTGCTGCCGTCCTCCCGGATGTCGCCGCTTGACCAGATGATGCCCTCCGGCGGCGAAAAGTCGTCAGGGGGGTATAGCGGCTCCACCGCCTTGCGGTATTTGATGAAGACGGGCAGGGCCGCTTTGCCGCCGTATTCCGAACGCCCCATGGGGATGTTATTGTCATAGCCCACCCAGACGCTGGTGACCAGGTGCGGGGTAAAGCCGATGAACCAGGCGTCGCGCTCGTCGTTGGAGGTGCCTGTCTTGCCGGCCATGGGCCGGCCCAGCACCCGCGCGGCCGATCCGGTGCCGCCGGTGATCACTCCTTTGAGCAGATAATCCATGACATAGGCGTTCTGCGGGGTGATGGCCTGCTGCACGTCCGCCTCAAAGGTCACCAGGGGCTCGTGCCAGGAGTTGCTGATGGACGTTATTATGCGCGGTTTGATGCGCTTGCCGCCGTTGGCGAAGGCGGAGTAAGCCTCGGCCATGGTCTGGGGCGTGGCTTCGTAGCTGCCGAGGCTGACGGCCAGAACCGCCGGGATATCGCCGGTAATGCCCAGGTCATTGGCGCGGTGGATGACGGCCTCCATGCCCACCTGTTGGGCCACGCGCACCGTGCTGACGTTGCGCGAGGCGGCAATGGCCCGGCTGACCGGAATCGGGCCGAGGAATTTGCCGTCGGCGTTGCCCGGCGTCCAAAGACGCTTGGTGTAGCGGTCCGGCAATGCAAAGGGCGTGTCGCAAACAATGGTGCCCGGCGAAAAGCCCTGATCCACAGCGGCCGAATACACGATGGGCTTGAAAGACGAGCCTGGCTGCCGTTTGGCCTGGGTGGCTCTGTTGAACTGGCTTTCGGGCGAGAAGGCGTAGCCGCCGACAATGGCCACCATATCTCCGGTGTCAACCTCAATGGAGGCCACGGCACCTTGAAGGTCGGGCACCTGTTCCAGGGTGAGGGCGATGGGTTCGCCGGGCTTGACCGCCTTGGGGTCGTAAGCGGGAACCGGGTTTTTGGCGTTTTCCGGATCGGCCATGACCGATACCGGGTAGGCCGCGCCCACGCCGCCGACGGCGGCCACGTAAATGACGTCGCCCGGAGTCAGCACCCTGGTGGCGTCCAGAATTTTGGATGCGGCCGCGGCCGAGACTCTGGGATTGGGCGTTCTGCACCAGCCCATGGTCTTGACGGAAATATGGCCGGTGAAGTCCTCGGTAAAGGCGACATCGGCCCCTTCCTTGGTTACTTTGGTCACCAGGGCCTTGGCCCAGCCGGTATTGTCCAGACTATATGGGGTAAAGTCGTTGGAGCGCAGAAACGCGGCGTAAGCATCCGCTTCAAGGTGCTCCACAGGACCGCGCCAGCCGCGCCGGTGGTCGGCTTCATGGAGGCCGGCGCGTATGGCGTGTTCCGCCGCCTTCTGATGCAGGGGGTCCATGGCCGTGTAGACGTGCAGGCCGCCCTGGTACACGGCTTCCTCGCCGTACATGTCGATGGCGATGCCGAGACGGCGGACGTTGTCCTCTTCGAAAAAGGCGATGAGCTGACGCCGGACTTCTTCAAGATACCAGGCGGCCAGCGTCCAGGAAGGGTCGGGCATGGCCTTGTATTCCAGGGGCTGGGCCACGGCCTCGTCGTATTCGGCCTGGCTTATGAAGCCGACGGAACGCATGCGGCCCAGCACCCACAACTGCCTGTCCCGCGTATTCGCGGGCTGGGTGTAGGGATTGTTGCGCGAAGGGGCCTGCGGCAGGCAGGCGAGCACCGCCGATTCGGCCACGGTCAGTTGATCGACATGCTTGCCGAAATAAGTGCGGGCCGCCGCTTCAACCCCGTAGGAATGGCTGCCCAGATAGATATGGTTCAGGTACAGGTAGAGAATCTGTTCCTTGGTCAGGTAATTTTCCAGGCGGAAGGCGAGAATGGCCTCCTTGAGCTTGCGCTCGTAGGTCTTGGCCCTGGTGAGCAACAGCAGCTTGACCAGTTGCTGGGTGATGGTGCTGCCCCCCCCTTTGATGTCCCTTTCCTTCATATTGATCAGAAAAGCGCGAACGATGGCCTGATAGTCCACGCCCTCGTGCTCGAAAAAGCGGGCGTCCTCGGCGGCCAGAAAGGCTTTGGGCAAATGCGCCGGCATGTTGTCCAGGTTGACCAGGAAGCGTTTTTCCCGGAACAGATAGCCCATGATGTCGCCGTCGCGGGCGTAGACAGTCGTCACCTGGGCCGGACGGTAATCACTGACTTTGGTGATGCTGACCAGGTCGTGCGAGGCCCACATATACAGGCCGAACAGGGCAAAGGCGGCGATAATGCCCAGCGACGTGACCGCCAGAGCCAGATAGATAAGGATTTTTTTCATAGAAATGTCTGGGGTTATGTTTCAATCCACATCCGGCTCCGTCCGCCGGACGACTCCGCCCCGACGGATGGGAGCCGGGTGGATTGCCCCCTCCCTGAAGGAAGGGGTTACCTGAAAGGTATTCCCGGCGTTG
>JAIRTI010000129.1 GCA_031255035.1 Desulfovibrio sp. | reverse complement strand
TTGATGTCCAGAAAGGCCAGCACCTTTTCGTCTTCAAAAACCCGGGCGCAGGGGATGCTGCCGGCAATAATCTTGCAGAACAGACAGTTTTCGTCCACAGGGTAGGGGGAAGCGGGGGTGTGCGAGGCCATTGTGACTCCGATCTGACAAATTGCCGAGCGCATCAGGTTGCTTACCATCTTTTTACACTATAAAAAGCAAAAGGATCAAGAGCATTGAGGCGTTTATATGAATTTTTTACGAAATGCCTTAATTTTTCCCGCGCTGCCGTCTCCCGGTTCCAGGCGGCGTATCTATCCGCTTTTCCTGCCCTTTGCCGGCTGCCGAAAGCGTTGTCTGTTCTGCGCCCAGGAAATCCAGACCGGGCGGACCGTCATGGACGTGGCCGAGGCGTTGCGTCTGGCCGGGGCGGATCTGAAAAAGAAAAAGGAACACGGCGCGCCGCCGCCCGAGGTGGCGTTTTTCGGGGGCACCTTCACGGCCCTCGCCCCTGAGGACTTTCAGGCCAGCCTCGCTGCGGCCTTGCGCTGGCGCGAACAGGGGCTTGCCTCCTCTTTGCGCTGCTCCACCAGGCCCGACGCCCTGACGCCGGCTCTGATCGCGGATCTGGCTTCGGCGGGCTTTACCCAGGTGGAACTGGGGGTCCAGAGCTTTCAGGACGAAGCCCTTGCGCGCTCCGAACGGGGCTATGACGCCCGAACCGCCCTTGAGGCCTGCCGCATGGTGCAAGACAGCGGCCTTGGGCTCGGAATCCAGCTCATGCCGGGCATGCCCGGCCTCGATGCCCCCGGCGCGGCCAGGGACGTGGCTCTGGCGCGGGAGATCGCGCCGCTTTGCGTCCGGCTTTACCCTTGCCTGGTCCTCGAAGACACCGCCCTGGCCCGGCTATGGCGTGCCGGGAAGTATACGCCCTGGACGCTGGAAGCGACGGTGAATTTTCTCGCCCGCTCCTGCCTCAAGCTCGAAAAAGCGGGGATCGCGGTCATCCGCATGGGGCTCGCCGACGGGCCGGATTTCGCGCCCAAGGTTCTGGCCGGGCCCAGACACCCGGAAATCGGCAACATGGCCAGAAGCGTGGCCCTGTACCTGCATGTGCGGGCGCACATCCTGGCCTGGCGGCAGCGGGCGGGCCGGGGCGTGGAAAATGTCAGGCTCCATGTGCCCCGGCCTTTGCAGGGGCGCTTCTGGGGCAACCGCGCCGCGCTCGCGCCGCGCTACGCCGCCATCGGTCTTGGGGCGAAGAACGTCACCTGGTGGGACAACCCGGATTTCGCCCTGCAATCTTTGGAAAACGTGGCTCTGGGCGAGCCGGATCGCGGGGCCGAAGTACTCCGTTGATTTGATGGCGGGCCGGCGCGAAAGGCGTCAGCTTTCCGGCTTCAGCAGGGGGAACAGAATGACTTCCCGGATGGAGGCGGAATCGGTGAGGAGCATGGCCAGCCGGTCGATGCCGATGCCTTCGCCGGCGGCGGGCGGCATGCCGTATTCAAGGGCCCGGAGGTAATCGTCATCCATGGGGTGGGCTTCGTCGTCGCCGGCGTTCTTTTCGGCCACCTGATCCTCGAAGCGGCCCCGCTGATCCGCCGGGTCGTTCAACTCAGAAAAGGCGTTGGCCAGTTCCCGCCCGGCGATGAAGAGTTCGAAGCGGTCCGTGACGTCCGGGTTGTCCTCGTTTCGGCGGGACAGCGGCGATATCTCCGTCGGATAATGATAGATGAAGTGCGGCTGTATCAGCTTGGGCTCCACGTCCAGGTCGAAAAGCTTGGCCTGAAGTTTGCCCAGCTTTTCCCCATCGACCGCTTTTTCGCCGCGCTGGCGGATGTAGTCGGAAACGGCCTCGGCATCGCGGTAAAAATCGGGGGAGTGCCCGCCGATGTCTTCAAGAGACCTGAAGAAAGGCAGGCGCTTCCAGGCGCCGGGCTCAAGGTTGATGTCCTGCCCCTGATAAGGCACCGTGTACTTGCCGCACACCGAGAGCGCCAGGTGTCCGATCAGCCGCTCCGTGAGGTCCATGAGGTCTTCAAAAGTGGCGTAGGCCCAGTAGAATTCACACATGGTGAACTCGGGATTGTGGCGGACGGAGATGCCTTCGTTGCGGAAATTCCTGTTGATTTCAAAAACTTTTTCAAAGCCGCCCACCAGCAGACGCTTCAGGTACAGTTCCGGCGCGATGCGCATGTACAACTGCATGTCCAGGGCCTTGTGGTGCGTGATAAAGGGCCTGGCCGTCGCCCCGCCGGGAATGGGCTGGAGCATGGGCGTTTCCACCTCCATAAAGCCTTCGGCTTCCATGAAGCGGCGGAACTCGCGCACCATTATGACCCGCGCGGCGAAAACCTCACGGGTGCGCTCGGTCACAATCAGATCGACGTAGCGCTGGCGGTAGCGGGTTTCCACGTCTTTCAGGCCGTGGTACTTTTCAGGCAGGGGGCGTATGGACTTGGTCAGCAGCCTGACCAAACGACATTCAAGGGTCAATTCATTGGTTTTGGTGCGGAACAGCCTCCCGGTCACGCCGACGATATCGCCGGTGTCCAGCTTTTTGAATACCGAATAAGCTTCGTCGCCAAGAATTTCCTTGGTCGCGTAACATTGAATGCGGCCGGTCACGTCCATGAGGTGGAAAAAGGCGACCTTGCCGAAAGAGCGTTGGGAGATTATGCGCCCGGCCAGCGTGAATTCCACCCGGTCGGCGGCGATTTGTTCGGCGCTTTTCTCCTCATTCTCGCGCAACACATCGGCGGCGTTGTCCCGCTTGACGAAACCGTTGCCGTAGAGATTGGACCCGGCGTCCAGTATTTCGCAGGATTTGACCACCCGGTTTTTGATGACCTCGTTAAGTTCATCGCGTGCGGCCAGACTTTCAAGCATGGGCATGAAATAACAGGCATTGGGGGACTTGCTGCCAATCTTGACGCCGCTTTTGCGCGGGGCCTGCGGCTGCCGCGCGCCGGGGGCGGGCTGGGAATCGGATGTGTCCAAGCGAACAACTCCATGAAATGTGGCATTACCGTGAACTTTCAGACCTATGCCAATTAACGGCCGTCGTCAAGAATGGCGCCGGGAAAAAGCAATGGTCATGGCGGCGCAAAAAAAGCGCCAGGCCCAGTCCGGCGGGACCAAGCCTGGCGCTGTTTTTTTCCGCCGCTTACAGGCCTTTTTTCGCCATCAGACTGATGAGATCCGCCACACGGCAGGAGTAGCCCCATTCGTTGTCATACCAGGACACAACCTTGGCCACCTTGTCCGAAGACATTTCGGTGTACTCGGCTTCAATGATGGACGAGTTGGGGTTGCCTTTGAAGTCCATGGAGACGAGCGGCAGTTCGCTGTAGGCGAGAATTCCCTTGAGCGGGCCTTCGGCGGCGTCTTTCAGGGTCTTGCGCAGGGTTTCGGTATCCGTGGATTTTTCAAGCACGGCCGTGAAGTCGACCACGGAAACCGTGGGCGTTGGCACCCGGAGCGAATAGCCAGAAAAACGGCCCTTAAGCTCGGGGATGACCTTGGCTACGGCCTTGGCCGCGCCCGTCGAGGTGGGGATGATGTTGCAGGCCGCGGACCGCGCCCGGCGCAGGTCTTTGTGCGGCTGGTCGAGAATGCGCTGGTCGTTGGTGTAGGAATGGATGGTGCACATCACCCCGAGTTCGATGCCGAAAGCCTTGTGCAGAACGAGGGCGGCGGGCGCGAGGCAGTTGGTGGTGCATGAGGCGTTGGAAACGATATTGTGGCGCTCCGGATCGTAATCCTTTTCATTCACGCCGAGCACGACGGTAATGTCTTCTTCTTTGGTGGGCGCGGTGATGATCACTTTTTTCGCGCCGCTCTGGCGGTGTACCTCGGCCTGGGGGCCGGTACGGAAAATGCCCGTGGACTCGACGACGATGTCAACATTCAGCTCGCTCCAGGGCAGCATCTTCGGGTCGCGTTCGGCAAGGCTGCGAACGGTCCAGCCGCCCGCATGCACGGTATCGCCGTCAATGGTGGCGTTGAAGGGGGCGAGCCCGTAATTGGTGTCGTATTCCAGCAGGTGGAAGTTGGTCTTGGCGTCAAAGAGGTCGTTGACCGCGACGATTTCAACGCTGTCATAATAATGTTCGCGCAGGGCGCGAAAAACCTGGCGGCCGATGCGTCCGAAGCCGTTGATGGCCACGCGTGTCTTGCTCATATGGGTATCCTGTGGGGTTGTGGTTAGCGGCCGTAGCGCTCGGCGCGGTTAATCTTCAAATATCTGATAGTTATACTGGGTCAGCAATTCATAGTCGGAGCGCAGGGCTTCGTGCAGCCGGGCGTTTTCAATGGCGATGGCCGCGATATGGGCCACGGCCACGAGAAAGTCCTGTTCTTCCTCCGTAAATTCCCGAACCTGCTCGGTGTACACCCGCAGGATGCCGATGGGTTTTTTGTCGACCAGCAGGGGCGCCACCAGGATGGAGGCGATGCCTTCGGCCTTGGCGGCTTCCGGGTACTGAAAGCGCGAGTCGTTGGTCACGTCCCTGATGAAGGTGCATTTGCCGGCGCCGAGCACATCCATGTCTATCCGGCTTTTCAGCAGTTCGACCTGGCCCTTCCTGAGGTAGCCTTTGGAAAGCCCGAAGCTCGCGCTGGCCAGCAGATATTTGCCCGTGCGATCCAGCAGGCGCAGGGTGCAGCCTTTGGCTTCCAGGGCACTGGCAACCTGTTCCACGACTTGTTGCAGAACGACCTGAGGGTTGAGGCTTGAGTTGATGACCATGGCCACACCATACAGGGCCTTGAAATACGATGTCCGCGATTGCATGAATGCCTCCGTTAACATGGATTATGTTTCAATCCACATCCGGCTCCGTCCGCCGGACGACTCCGCCCCGACGGATGGGAGCCGGGTGGATTGCCCCCTCCCTGAAGGAAGGGGTTACCTGAAAGGTATTCCCGGCGTTG
>JAIRTI010000128.1 GCA_031255035.1 Desulfovibrio sp. | reverse complement strand
CAACGCCGGGAATACCTTTCAGGTAACCCCTTCCTTCAGGGAGGGGGCAATCCACCCGGCTCCCATCCGTCGGGGCGGAGTCGTCCGGCGGACGGAGCCGGATGTGGATTGAAACATCTTTCTTCCCGGAACGCCTCATGCCCGCCGACCTCTCCCACCCCCGCATACTTGATCGCGACGCCTTGCCGGCCACTCTCGCCCCTTTGCGCGCGCAGAACAAAACCCTGGTTTTCACCAACGGCTGCTTTGACATCCTCCATCCCGGCCATGTAGACTTGCTGACCAGGGCCAGGGCCGAAGGCGACGCCCTCATCCTCGCGCTGAACAGCGACGCTTCCGTGAAGCGTCTGGGCAAAGGGCCGGGCAGGCCGGTCAGCCCCCTGGCCGTACGCGCCTTTACGGCGGCCCACTTGGCTTCGGTGGATTTTGTCGCCGCTTTTGATGAGGACACGCCGCTTGAGTTGATCCGCGCCGTCAAGCCCGACGTCCTCGTCAAGGGGGGCGACTGGCCCAGGGAGACCATCGTCGGTTGCGACTTTGTCGAGGCCTACGGCGGACGCGTACTGTCGCTGCCGCTCCTCGCCGGCTTCTCAACCACTTCTCTGATTGCGCGGATACGGCGGACAGGGTAATCCGCGCTATTGCCCCAACTTCGTTCTTTCCGGGAGTTCCCTGTGCCGTCCTTCACCTTGAGCCTTTTTCCGGTTCCCGCCCCCTTCAAAAAAGACGCGGCAACAACGCCGGAACGAAAACTCAGCGCTTCCCTGAGGGGTTCGATCGCATGAATATCGTCGCCATCATCCAGGCCCGCATGGGTTCGAGCCGCCTGCCCTGCAAAGCCATGCTCTGCCTTCACGGCCTCCCGGTCATCGACTGGGTGGTCCACCGCACGGCGAAATCCGAACTTTTGAACGACATTGTCGTGGCCATCCCGGAGACGTCTCTTGACGATGTTCTCGCCCGCCACCTGGAAAACCAGGGCGTGGCCGTTTTCCGGGGGCCGGAGCAGGACGTGCTCCGGCGCTTCGTTCTGGCCGCCGAACAGGCCGAAGCCACGCACGTGGTGCGCGTCTGCGCGGACAACCCGGCCGTCTGGGGCCCGGAAATCGACCGCCTGATCCGCCACTTTCTGGCCCTGCCCAGTCAGGATAACGCTTACGCGTACAACCACATTCCCAAGAACAACAGCTATGCCGACGGCCTGGGCGCGGAAATGCTGTCCTTTGCCCTGCTCAAGCGTCTTGACCTGGAAGCGAGCCTCCCCGAGCACCGGGAGCACTGCCTATCGTACATTCACGACAACCCGGAGCTTTTCCGCATCAGCACCTTTGAGCCGCCCGACGAACGCCTGCGGCGGCCGGATGTGCGCCTGGACATGGACAGCCCCCGCGATTACCGCAAGCTGGCGCTCATGCCCATCAACGCCGACATGCATCCGGCGGAAATAGTGCTTCGCTGTCCGAAACAAGAGGTGTGACATGAAAAGCCTGGATCTGTTCAGGAACCAGCGCGCTTCCGGCATGGCGCCCGAAGCCCCTGGTCTGCCCATGCCCTTTCTCATCGCCGAAGCCGGCGTCAATCACGAAGGCAGCATGGACACGGCAAAACGCCTGATTGACGAAGCCTGTGAAGGCGGCGCCCACGCCATCAAATTTCAGACCTACAAGGCTGGCGCCCTGGCCTCCAAAGACTCCCCGGCCTATTGGGATACGGCCAAAGAGCCGACAAAAAGCCAGTACGAACTTTTCAGCCGCCACGACAAATTCTGGAAAACCGAGTTCGAAGCCTTGAAACGGCACTGCGACGCGGCCGGCATCGAGTTTCTCTCAACCCCGTTCGACGTGGCCTCGGCCGCTTTTCTGGCGGACATGATGGAGGTGATCAAGATATCCTCGTCCGACATCACCAACCTGCCCTTCATCCGCATCCTGTGCGGCTACGGCAAGCCGATTATTATGTCCACAGGCGCGTCCCATCCCCATGAAATCATGGAGGCCGTCAGCCTTGTCGAAGACAGCGGAATCCCCCTGGCCCTGCTGCATTGCGTGCTCAATTATCCGACTGATGAAGCCAACGCGGCCCTGGGCATGATCACCGGTCTCAGGCAACTCTTTCCCCGGCATGTCATCGGCTATTCCGACCACACTCCGCCCGGCGATATGCGCGTGCTGGAAACGGCGGCGCTGCTCGGCGCGCGCATCCTGGAAAAGCACTTCACTCATGACAAAACTCTGCCGGGCAACGACCATTACCACGCCATGGACAAAGAGGATCTGCGGCGGCTGCGCCTTTCGCTGGACCGCCTGCGGGCCATGGTCGGCGAGGGGCGCGTGCGCTCTCTTCCCTCGGAGGAACCGGCCCGGCGCAATGCCCGGCGAAGCCTTGTGGCCGCGCGCCGCATTCCGGCCGGGGCCGAGATCGTCAGGGACGACCTGACCTGGAAGCGCCCGGCCCACGGCATCAGTCCTTGCCGCTATGATGAAGTCCTGGGCATGCGCGCCCGGACGGATATCGCCGAAGACAGCGTCCTGCGCTGGGCCATGCTGGAGTAGCCGTGCGCAGTCTGGTGTTCGGCCCCATGCCCCTGAGGGCCACCCCCGAGAGCCACCTCGCCGCCGGCCCCTGGTGTTTTGCCGGACAAGAGGAAAACTTTCCCGGCTGGGACGGCGATCCGGGAAAGCAAGGCCGATTCCCCCTGCCGCCGGACCCTTACCCCACGGGCGACGATGTGGCAACGGCGGCGCGCTCGGCCAATGCCGAGGTTGTCCGCCTGGCCCGGTATTTCGGCGAACAGGGCAACAAGATTCACGGCCGTTCGCTGTCGGACGCTTTCTGGCTGACTTTTCTCGGCCCGCACCTGCTGCTCTGCACGCACATGCTCCTGGAAAGACAGCAGCGGGTGCTGGATCTGATCGCCCTTTACGGCGCTATGCCTTTGCGGGTGGACATCCTGCCCCCGGATATCCCTTTTTCCTTTGCCGACAGCCGCGATTTCATGTTGCGCGGCGTGCAGGACACGCGCTTCAACCACTACATCTATTCGCGCATGCTGGAGAGCCTGGCGCCCGCCGCCTGGCAGCTTATCGTCCTGCCCGCGCAAGCGCCGCGCACGGCGGCGCCCCGGCACAAGACGCCCGCGCGCGCGCGCTGGCGCGAACGCCTCGGCCGTCTGTTGCGCGACCTGCCTTTCCCGCGCTACAAGGGTTTCAGTCTGTGGCAGTCCTGCCTGCTCAGTCTGGCCGTACTTTCCAACGGACGAAAGAGAGATGAGCGGGGCCTGGATTTTTCGGCCTATTGCGGTGAACCGCCGGTCTGGCGCTTTGCCGCCGAGGAGATGATC
>JAIRTI010000265.1 GCA_031255035.1 Desulfovibrio sp. | reverse complement strand
CCTTTGGAATCCCCGCCGGGGGAAATGATTTCCCCCGGACCCCCTCAGTTGGGTTCCGGCGACACGTATCAACAGGGCACAACGATCAGCCGCCCAATCGCCGGGTCCAGGTACGAAGCCGGGGCCGGCGGCCTGGCGCTGTGGGCGGCGCCCACATGCGATCAAATTGGCTTCGACAAAATCAGAATTGCTGTTCCTTCTCAGCCGTCAGTCAAATCGTTTGTAGACGATGCAGGCGTTGGTGCCGCCAAAGCCGAAAGAGTTGCAGAGAACGTGCTGGGGCTGGATTTGTTTGAGAGCGCCGGGGGTGTAATCCAGGTCGCATTCAGCGTCCGGCGTCTCGTAGTTCATGGTGCCGGGGATGACGCCGTGATACAGACTGAGCACGGAAAAAACGCTTTCAATGCCTCCGGCCGCCCCGAGCAGGTGGCCGACCTGGGATTTGTTGGCCGTAATGGGAATGGAGTAGGCCCGTTTGCCGAACACGGTTTTGATGGCCCGCGTTTCGGCCAGGTCGTTGAGCTGGGTGGAGGTGCCGTGGGCGTTGATGTGATCGATGTCGTCCGCCTGAAGGCCGGCGTCCTTGACGGCGTTGCGCATGGCTCTGGCCATGCCGTCGCCGCTGTCTTCGGGGGCGGTCATGTGCCAGGCGTCGCCCGCTGAGCCGAAGCCGATGATTTCGGCGTAAACGGTAGCGCCTCTGGCCCTGGCCGAATCCAGGCTTTCGAGCAGCAAAAGGCCGGCACCTTCGCCCATGACAAAACCGTTGCGATGCTTGTCAAAGGGGCGCGAGGCCTTTTCAGGGGCGATGTCTTCGGTGCACAGAGCCTTAAGGGCGGTAAAGCCGGAAATGCCCATGGGGGTAACCGTGGCCTCAACGCCGCCGGTGATGGCGGCCGTGGCCCGGCCGAGCAGAATCTCGCTGTAGGCGTAACCGATGGCGTGCAGCCCGGAGGCGCAGGCGCTGGTGGCGACAACATTTGGGCCTTTCGCGCCGGTGAAAATGGAAACCTGGCCGGGGGCCATGTTGGAAATGAGCATGGGAATCATGAAGGGGGAGATTTTTCTGGGCCCCGCTTCCATGAGCCGCAGGTGAAAGTCTTCGATGGTCTTGAGGCCGCCCAGACCGACGCCGAGCATGACCGCCGTGTTTTCGGCGCTATCGGCGTCAATGACATAGCCGGAGTGTTCCACCAGCATTTTGGCCCCGGCAACGGCGAATTGCACGAAGCGATCCATGCGCCGGGCCTGTTTGGCCGGGATGTCGTAGGCTTCGGGGACAAAGTTTTTCACTTCGCCCGCGATATGGGTGGCAAACTCGGCGGTGTCGAAAAGGGTCACCGGGGCAATGCCCGATTTGCCCGCCAAAAGATTGCGCCAGGTATCGTCAAGATTGCCGCCGAGAGGGGAAAGGGCGGAGAGGCCGGTTATCACCACGCGTTTTCTGGTCATGTTCTGCTATCCATCCTTACCGGATACGGAAAACCCTCCGGGTCAGCGCCAATGGCGGCGCAAGCGCGGCCGCTGTGGCGGCGGCGGCCGGTGCCGCCGCCGAAAATTCTGCGTCAGGTGAGCAATAAACGCTTCAAATAGTCAAAGCGGCGCGGACAAAGTCCGCCTTCGGCCATTTGCGGGCAGGGGCGCGCATGCGGCTCCCAGCCGGCGTTTCAAGGCTCGCGGATACTCTAGGACTTGGCGTTACGTTCAACATAGGCCACGGCATCTTTGACCTTGAGAAGCTTTTGCGCGTCGTCGTCGTCGATCTCAATGCCGAAGGCCTCTTCCATGGCCATAATGAGTTCGGTGAGATCCAGGGAGTCGGCGCCGAGATCTTCGACAAAAGAAGCCTCGGGCTTCACTTCCTCTTCAGAAACACCGAGTTGATCCATAATGATTTTCTGCACTTTTGCTTCGACAGACATGTGTCCTCCAGGTAGAGTAGTTGATGCGCCGGCGTATTTGTTCGGGGGATGACGGCAATCAGCAGTACATGCCGCCGTTGACCGCAAGAACCTGTCCGGTAATGTAGCCGGCCTTGTCCGAAGCGAGGAAAGCCACCGCTTCCGCCACATCCTCGGGCGCGCCGAAGCGCTTGAGAGGAATATGTTCCAGATATTGCCCGCGGATGTCTTCGGACAAGGCGAGCGTCATATCGGTTTCAATAAAACCGGGAGCCACGGCATTGACCGTGACGCCCCGCGAGGCCAGTTCCTTGGCCGCGGCCTTGGTCAGGCCGATCAGGCCGGCTTTTGCCGCGCTGTAGTTGCTCTGGCCCGCGTTGCCCATTTGTCCGACCACCGAGGAAATGTTCACGATACGGCCAAAGCGCTGTCTGACCATAATTTTGGCCGCTTCGCGCAAACAGGTGAAGGCGCCTTTTAAATCAACGCCCAGCACTTTGTCAAAGTCTTCGTCCCGCATGCGGATCAAAAAGCCGTCCTGGGTGATGCCGGCGTTGTTGACAAGCAGATCCAGGCGGACTTTGTCTTTTATCTCATCGGCGAAAAAACCGGCTACGGCCTCGGCGTCGGCCACGTTCAGACGAAAGGCCAGAGCCTTTGCCCCGCCCGCCCTGATGGCTTCCGCAACAGCCTCGGCTTCGGCCGGCTTGCTGACATAAGTGATATAAACCTGGTAGCCCAGAGCCCCGAGAGTCTCGGCAATACATTTGCCGATGCCGCGCGAAGCGCCGGTGACAACGGCTGTTTTGGGAAGTTCGTTCATGCTTGATATCCGTATCGCCCCGGTTCGGAGCGGCTGATTGCGGCGCGTTTTTCACCACCGCGCCGGTTCGGGACTATAGTCCAAAATGACGGCGCTTTCAATTGTCAACCCCAAGGAACAGCAATTCTCAATTTTGATGAAGCCAGCCAGTTTGCATGTGGGCTCCGCCCACACCCGCCCCGGCCGTTCCGGCCCCCGGCCCCGCCGATGGGGGTAGGGGGTTGTGTGCTTGTTGGTGTGGGGTGCCGGAAACCCAACAGGGGGGGTG
>JAIRTI010000264.1 GCA_031255035.1 Desulfovibrio sp. | reverse complement strand
CTGATAGTGCTGCCCTGTTGATGTGCGCAGTTGGAACCCCAAACTGAGGGGGTCCGGGGGAAATCATTTCCCCCGGCGGGGTCCGGGGCAGCGCCACGGCCGCCGGAGGCATTGCCTTTCACAGTTGGCGAATGGGGGGCCGCAAAAAGGCTCATTCAGACCTGGGCGGCCAGGCGGCCGTCCTCGCCCCGGGCGCGATTATCGACTTTCGGCCTGAAGTCGTCGCGGTTTATAGGGTCCTGGAAGGCCAGCAACACGGGGCTGGCTACAAAAATCGAGGAGGCCGTCCCGACGAAAACGCCGATGAACATGATCAGGGCGAAGTCAAAAATAATGCCGCCGCCCCATATAAGCAGGGCGATGATCACAAAAAGGGTCGTCGCGGAAGTCAGCACGGTGCGGGACAGAGTCTGGTTGATGCTGCGGTTGATGATTGCGCCGAGGGGCGTCACTATGTCGTTGCGCAGGTTTTCCCTGATGCGGTCGTAAACGACGATGGTGTCGTTGAGAGAGTATCCCACCAAAGTCAGCAGGGCGGCGATGATAGTCAGGTCGAATTCCCTGTCCAAGAGCGAATATATCCCGACGATAATCAATAAATCGTGCAGCATGGAGATAATCGCGCCCAGGGCGAAGGTCAGCTTGAATTTCCAGCACAAAAGAATGGTCAGGACGACGGCGACGGGCACCAGTATTACCTTGTTCACGCCCAGGTAGCCGAGGCCGAACATGGCCCCGCCGAGAACGCAGGCGATGAAGCCGGCCGTGAACCAGCGCTGTTCGAAGCGGCCGGAAATATAAATGCCCATGAGCAGGATGGCGTAATACATGGCCTCCAGGGCTTGGGCGCGAAGGTCCGCGCCGACTTTGGGGCCGACCATCTCCATCCGCTGGATTTCATATTTATGCCCCGGCAGGCGCGAATCAATGGCGGCCGTCACAATGTCGCCTATGCCGGTGGAGCTTTCCTCCACGGTGGAGATGCGCAAGAGGTAGGTATTGCCCGTCTCGTCAAACTGCTGGGCCACCAGTCCCGGCAGGTCCGCGCCTTCAAGGGATTTTTTCAAGTCTTCATCGGAAACCGCCTGCTCAAACTTGATCTGGACGGTGGCCCCGCCGGCAAAGTCAATGCCGTACCTCGGCCCGCCCTTGATGATCAGCGAAGCAAGGCCCACGAGAATAAGCACGACGGATATGCCGTAGGAGAATTTGCGCAGGCCGATGAAATCTATATTTAAAGTATTGGATATAAGTCGCAGTCCCATTGCTGTCTCCCGCTATATGCTCAGTTTGCGGCCGGGTTTGCCCATCCAGATGTCAAAGACGATGCGCGACACGAAAATGGCCGTAAACATCGACGCCAGTATGCCTATGGTCAGGGTGACGGCGAAACCGCGCACCGGGCCCGAGCCGAACTGATAGAGTATCAGGCCGACGATAATCGTCGTCAGGTTGGAGTCGGTGATAGCCAGCATGGCCCGTGAGAAACCGGCCTCAACCGCGGCCAGGGGCGTCAGTCCTCTGTCCAGCTCTTCCCGTATTCGCTCAAAAATCAAAACGTTGGCGTCAACGGCCATGCCTATGGTCAGAACGATGCCGGCAATGCCCGGCATGGTCAGGGTGGCGCCGAAGGCGGCCATGCCCGCCAGGATGAGCCCGACGTCCAGCAAAAGCATGACGTTGGCGATGACCCCGGAAAGGCCGTAATACAGCATCATGAAAATTACCACGGCCGCTCCGCCGATAAGGGCCGCGCGCACGCCCATGTCGATGGATTCCTGACCGAGGGAGGGGCCGACGGTGCGTTGTTCAAGCACCAGCACCGGCGCGGGCAAGGAGCCTGCCCTGAGCACCACGGCCAGGTCATTGGCCTCGGCCGGGGTGAAGCTGCCGCTGATGCTGGCCTGCCCGCCCGATATTTTCTCGTTGATGACAGGGGCGGAATGGATACGGCCGTCCAGAACAATGGCCATGCGCTTGCGCACGTTGGCTTCGGTGATTTGCGCGAAAATCTGGGCGCCGCGCCGGTCAAAGGACAGGCTGACAATGGCGTTTCCGGCATTGTCGAAGGCGGGCACGGCATTGCTGATGCGATCCCCGGTCAGCACGGCCGCATCTTCCACGGCCAGGGCGCCGTGTTGCGGCGCGCCGTTTCCGCCGGCGGTCTCCAGGGGCAGAATCCGCACGCCGCTGGGCGGGTTTTTGGTGTTGGGGTCGATATCGTCGCGGACGATACGAAATTCCAGGTGGGCGGTTTTGCCGATGATCTCAACCGCGCGTTGCGGGTCGGACATGCCGGGCAGTTGGATGGATATGCGGTTGCTGCCCTGTTCTTTGCGCACGTCCGGCTCGGCCACGCCGAACTGGTCGATGCGGTTGCGGATGGTGGTCAGGGCCTGATCGACCGTCATGTCGGTGAGCCTGGAAAGAGCGCCGGGGCTGAAGCTGACGATGTATTTGACGCGCCCTTCGGCGGCCGGCGCCGATGACAGCGCGGCGAGCTGCTCAAAATCCTTGGCGATAATCTCGTTCAAGGCCTCGGCCTTGTCCGGAGAGGCCAGCACGAACTCAAGGCGCATGCCCGGCGTAAGGCCGGGACGGGTCATCAGTATGCCCTTGGAGTTGGCCTCACCCATGAGGTCCTGGCCCATCTGGACCAGGGACGTCTCAAGCGCTTTGGCCACTTCGACCTCAAGGGTCAGTTGAATGCCGCCCATAAGGTCCAGGCCGAGATTGACGCGTGAAGACGGCAGCCAGCGGGCCGGCCCTTCTTTTTCAACCTTGCCCCCGCCGACCGTGGGCGAAGGGAGCAGCAATGTCGGCAGAAGAAACATCGCCGCAACGAACAAAATACACGCCGTGAGACCTATACGCCAGACAAGGCCCTGTTTCATAACCATCCTCGCGGGGAAAAACTGCGGCAAAAAACCTTTGCCCGCATGCGCGGGCAAAGGACAGGAAAAAGAGCGCGGCAAAAGCTCGCTACGCGTCGTCAGCGGGCTTGTCGCCGGCTTTTTCCTTCTCTTCAGCCTTTTTCGACTTTTTCTCGGGCTGCGCCGGGCGCGCCATGGAAGCCACGGCGGAAATGGCGCTGCGTGAAACCTTGACCTTGCTGTCGCCAAGGTCAAGAATCACATGATCGTCGGCGGTTTCAAGAATACGCCCATACAGGCCGCCGGCCGTGACCACCTCATCACCGCGCTTGAGCTGGTTGAGCATGGCTTTATGCTCTTTGGCTCTCTTCTGTTGCGGTCTGATGAGCAGGAAATAAAACACGGCGAACATGAGAATGAAGGGAATAAGGGATTGCCATCCGGCGCCTTCGGTCCCGCCGGGGGCCGGGCCCATGGCATGGGCTGCTGTCGTCCAGAGCATGATTCCTCCGTAAAAGTGCAAGCTGAATTGTCCCGGCGAAAAGCGCATGACAAACGCTTAGGGCCGACGCAAAGACAGCCTTACATACCCGCAGAAGCGCAATGTGGCAATGCTTTTTTGCCGAAGGGCAGCAATTCTTATTTTGTCGAAGCCAATATGATCGCATGTGGGCTCCGCCCACAGCGCCAGGGCTTTGCCGGCCCCAGCTTCGTACCTGGACCCGGCGATTGGGCGGCTGATCGTTGTGCCCTGTTGATACGTGTCGCCGGAACCCAACTGAGGGGGTCCGGGGGAAATCATTTCCCCCGGCGGGGATTCCAAAGG
>JAIRTI010000093.1 GCA_031255035.1 Desulfovibrio sp. | reverse complement strand
TTTTCTCCAACGTCTTTCTCCTCACGCAGCCGAAGATGGCGCATGACACAAGGAGGCTTGATAATGCGATTTGCCGTTGGTCTCGCAAGGGATGATGTGGAAAAGCGGCTTGAAGAACGCGGCATTGACCGCCGCGAATTCCTTAAATACTGCACTGCGGTTGCGGTCGCCATGGGCATGGGCCCGGCGTTCGCTCCCGAGGTGGCAAAAGCGCTTACGGGCGGCGCGGGCAAGCGCCCCAATGTGGTGTATTTGCACAACGCCGAATGTACCGGCTGTTCCGAGGCCTTCCTGCGCACGTCCGATCCTTACATTGACGTGCTGCTGCTTGACACCGTCAACTGTGTCTACCAGGAAACCATCATGGCCGCCGCCGGCGACGCCGCCGAAAAAGCCCTGTGGGACGCTGTCAACGCCGGCGATTTCATCGCCATCGTTGAAGGGGCCGTGCCCACCGGCCAGAACGGCAACTTCGGCAAGGTGGGCAACCACACCATGCTCGAAATCAACGAAAAGGTGCTGACCAAGGCCAAGGCCGTCATCGCCTACGGCACCTGCGCCGCTTACGGCGGCGTGCAGGCCGCCGCCCCGAACCCCACGGAAGCCAAGGGCATCAACGACTGCTACGGCTCCAAGGGCGTCGTGGCCATCAACATTCCCGGCTGCCCCCCGAACCCCGTGAACCTCGTGGGCACAATCGTTTACTACCTGACGAACAACGGCGGCCTTCCCGAGCTTGACGATCAGGGCCGCCCGAAACTGTTCTTCGGCAAGTCCGTTCACGAACAGTGCGAACGCCTGAAGCACTTTGAAAACGGCGAATTCGCCGAATCCTTCGACTCCGAAGAAGCCCGCAAGGGATGGTGCCTCTACAACCTTGGCTGCAAGGGACCCAGCACGTACAACAACTGTCCCTCCGTGAAGTTCAACTCGTTTGACAACAAGCCGGGCGCGAACTGGCCGGTCCAGGCTGGGCATCCCTGCATTGGTTGCAGTGAGCCCAATTTCTGGGATCAAATGTCACCTTTCTATGAAAGCTAACATCAGCCGCCAATCATGGAGGAACGCCTCATGGCAGATATAAAAGCAAAGTTTGATGAGTCCTTCAGCGGACCTATCGTCGTCGACCCGGTGACCCGCCTGGAAGGCCACCTTCGCATCGAAGTGGAGGTGGAGGCCGGCAAGGTTGCCAAGGCCTATAGCTGCGGCACCCTGTTCCGTGGCCTGGAAAACATCCTTGTCGGGCGCGACCCGCGCGACGCCCAGCACTTTACCGCCCGCGCCTGCGGCGTCTGTACCTACACGCACAGCCTCGCCTCCACCCGCGCCGTCGACGCGGCCGTGGGCGTGCAGATCCCCACTCTGGCCGCCATGATCCGCAACCTGGTCATGGCTTCCCAGTTCCTGCACGACCATGTGGTGCACTTTTACCACCTGAACGCGCTGGACTATGTGGACGTGACCAACGCGCTCAAGGCCGACCCGGCCAAGGCCGCCAAGATCGCCTCCAGCATCTCCCCGCGCAAGACCACGACTGAAAGCCTCAAAGCCGTTCAGACCAAGGTGAAGTCCTATGTCGAAAGCGGCCAGATCGGCCACTTTACCAACGCCTACTTCCTGGGCGGGCACCCGGCCTATGTGCTTGAGCCGGAACTGGACCTCATCGCCACGGCCCACTACCTCGAAGCCCTGCACCTGCAAGTGCGCGCGGCCCGCGCCATGGCGCTGCTCGGCGGAAAAAACCCCCACCCGCAATTCCTCATCGTGGGCGGCGTGACCTGCTACGAAGCCCTGAAGCCCGAAGTGATCAAGGAATTCCTGGCTCTTGAGCAGGAAACCGTAAAATTCATCAACGAAGTGTATATTCCCGACCTGCTCGCGGTCGCGGCGCAGTACAAGGATGTGGCCACCTACGGCGGCACCTCCAACTTCATCACCTTCGGCGAATTCTTCAAAAACGACGCGGATCTCAAGTCCGGCTACTTCAAGCCCGGCGTTATCTGGGGCCGCGATCTCGGCACCGTCAAAGACTTCAACCCGGACAAGATCACGGAAGAAGTGGCGCACAGTTGGTATGCGGGCGCCGACGCCCCGCATCCCTACGAAGGCAAGACCGAGCCCAAGTTCACCGATCTGCACGGCGACGGCGACCGTTACTCCTGGTCCAAGGGCCCGCGTTATGAAGACAAGCCTTGTGAAACCGGTCCTCTGGCCCAGATGCTCGTCGCCTATGCCCAAGGGCATGCCGGCGTGAAGCCCGTTGTCGACATGGTGCTCAAGACCCTGGGCGTGGGCCCCGAGGCCCTGTTCTCGACCCTGGGCCGTACGGCCGCGCGCGGCGTGGAAACCGCGGTTATCGCTTCACAGGTCTCCGCCTGGATCAAGGAATTCCAGGACCAGATCGGCAAAGAAGGCAAAAAGGCCAAGATCTCCGAGAAGTGGGAAATGCCCAAATCCGCCAAAGGCGTCGGCTTTGTTACGGCCCCGCGCGGCGGCCTCTCCCACTGGATTAATATCGAAGACGGCAAAATCGCCAACTTCCAGCTCGTTGTGCCCACCACCTGGAACATGGGCCCCCGCGACGCCCGCGGCGTCGGCGGCCCCTTTGAAGAAGCCCTGGTTGGCATGCCCATCGCCGATCCGAAACGGCCGGTCGAAATCCTGCGCCCCATCCACTCCTTTGACCCCTGCATCGCCTGCGCCGTGCACGTCATTGACCCTGAAAGCAACGAAGAACGCGTATTCAAGGTGCTGTAGCACTTTCACACAGCGGGCGGCTTCGGTCGCCCGCCTTTTTTCAATCAATGAATTTTATGTCCGGCAACATCAGAAAATCTTTGCTGCAATTCGTTTTTTCCGGTTCCTACATGAAGCGCTGGAACGACAAACTGCGTCCGGTCGAACTCATCGAAATAGACAAGCAGGCGCACAAGATGATCGTCGCCTGGCTTCTCTGCCAGACCGCCGGCAGGGGGAAAAACCGCGAAGAGCGCCACGCGCTGGAGCAACAGGTCGTCGAGGGCGGTATGTTCGACTACCTGTTCCGGCTGATTATTACGGACATAAAACCGCCCATACTCTATCAGATCAAAGACAATTCCGAGCACTACCAGCGACTGACCGCCTGGGCCCTGGCCGAGATTGAGCCGCACCTGCGCCCCCTGGACAAAGGCTTTTGGGAACGCTTTACCCGCTATCTGCAACAGCCGGAGCCCGGGGGGCTGGCGGACGACATTCTCGCCGCCGCCCATCTCTATGCGAGCTTCTGGGAATTCAGGCTGCTCAAGGGATTGAACGAGCATTTTGACGACGAAATGCCGTCCATAGACGCCGTTTTTCGCGAGCGCCTGGCCGGGTACGGCCGTTTGCCCGGCATGGCCGAGCTTATCGCCGGGCTCGAAAAATCGCCGCGCCGGGCCCCTTTCGAGGATGCCGGCGCGGAAAAAAACTCCGCCCTTGCCGGTTTCGCCAATCTCTGCGGGCAACTGCGCTTCCAAAAACGCTGGTCGCAAACGCCGCGCATCCCGGAAACCTCGGTCATGGGACATATGTTCATCGTGGCCTGCTACGCCTATTTTTTGAGCCTTACCTTCAACGCCTGCCCGACGCGCCGGGTGAACAATTTTTTCAGCGGCCTTTTTCACGACCTCCCGGAAGTGCTCACGCGCGACATTATCTCTCCGGTGAAAAAGTCCTTTTCCGGTCTGGGCGAACTCATCCGCCAGTATGAAGAAATGGAACTCGAACGCCGGGTCTTCGCCCCCCTGCAAAAGGAAGGGCATACCGACGTCAACGCCCGCCTGTCATATTACCTGGGCCTTGCCACGGGCTCGGAGTTTCATGAGTGCGTGATCGAAGGCGGCATTGTCCGCCAGGTCGATTTTGACGCCCTGCAGGGTCGGTACAACAAAAACGCCTTTGACCCAAAAGACGGGGAAGCCCTGAAAATCTGCGATACCCTGGCCGCCTATATCGAAGCCTACACGGCCATGCGCAACGGCATCACCTCGGATCAAATCCAGCAGGCGTTCTGGCGCATGCGCGAGCAAAACGCCAAGCGCATGCTCGGCGCCATCCATATCGGCGGGCTGTTTACCGATTTTGATTAAAAGGCATTGGAGGGACGCTGTCCCCTCAAACTCCCCTGCCGCGTATTTCGGCAAATCTTTTCGTTTTTATCTATCGTCTTGTAATTATAATAATTACAAAAAGCCGTTGAAGCACCCTTGTTTTTATGCTAGATAAGCCCATTGGAGCTGCGAGTCTTCCTTTCTTTCCGTTCTGTCCGTAAGATATCTGTAACTCGCTGAAAAAACGTGTTTAAACAAGATTTACGCCGACATCTTGAAAAGGTTTATCCAAACCAGGAACTCAGCCGCTGGTTTGATCCGCTGTCCATGAAGGTGGATGAGAACAGCCGGACCTTGCAAATATCTTTTCCGCACGCCTATTTCAAAGACTGGTTCATGCTGACCATACAAAAGGACTTTGAGCGTCAGGTCGAGCGGCTTGCCGAGAATTTCACCTTTGTTTACGAAAGCGGCCGGACCCGTGAAGGGCAAGGCCCCGGGCACGTTTTTCGGGCGGCAAATGAGCGTCGGAAGCGCTTTTGCAGCGACAATAGCGCCGCCAATGACCCCTTTCCGAAAGACGATGCGGCCTCGTCCTTTACCTTTGACAGCTTCATAGTCAACCGCAAAAACGACTTTCCGCTGGCTGCTGCCAAAGAATCGGCCGTGCTGGCCCGCGCTGGTGAAAAAGTCCCGTACACGCCATTTGTCCTCTACGGGCACAGCGGCGCCGGGAAAACCCATATCCTCTGGTCCCTGGCCAACGCGGTGCGCGCCCACGGCCTGTCGGTCTACTGCGGGGACAGCCTCTATCTTGAAAACTTTTGTCTCGCTCCCGGACGCTACGCCGTTGTCGCCGAGGACTGCGTCTGCATTGACGATGTGCAGCGTCTGGCCGACTCGTCCGCCATGCAGGAAGCTCTGGCCGCGCTTATCGATAAATTCCAGGAGCGCGGCAAGTTGCTGGCTCTGGCCATGGATCAGCATCCCTCGACCTGCTCCGCCTTCAGCCAGAAATTGCGCACCCGGCTGACCAGCGGCCTGGTGGTTGAAATAAAACGGCCTGATCTGGACGTGCGGTGCCAGTACGTGCAGGGCAGAAATCTGCGCCAGGATTTGGGGCTCTCAAAAGAGCAGATGCTTTCCTTATGCCAGCGCCACCAGGATATCCGCTGCATAAACGGCGCGCTGACGAGGCTTTCCTTGTTCAGAGCCATGCCCGATCTCGCGGGCGCGGCGGATACCGAACGCCTGCTCAACCAGAGCGAGGAACGGCTGCCGCTGACTCCTGCTGCCGTAACCACCATGGTTTCGCGCCATTTTTCGCTCAACCCGGAAGATATCATCGGCAAGAGCAAAGAACAGCGAATCGCGCATGCGCGTCACATCGCCATTTATCTGTGCCGGGAACTGGTCGGGCTCTCCCTTGTGCAGACCGGCAATTTTTTTGGGGGCAGGGATCACAGCTCGATTCTCTATTCCATCAAAAAAATTAAGAAATTGCAGACAAGTGACAAAAATATGCACAATGTGGTGAAAGAATTGCGCAAACAGTGCCTTGCTCTGGTCTGAAAACCAGGGCTGTGCGCAATTCATTCGGCGGACGACTGAAGGTTCGTCCGCGTGTTCTCAAAAAAAATAAGTATTTGGCAGAGAAACGATACTTGCGCACATAGACACAGCCCCTCTTATTCTAAAAAGGAGAAGATATGTTTCTTACAGTATATAAAGAAGAAATCATCGAAGGCCTGCAGAAGGCGGCCAACATCATCCCGCAGCGCGCCGGGGCGGCCTATCTTCGTTCCATCTGGCTGAAAGCGGAAAACCAGCGGCTGGAGCTGCTTTCCACGGACTCCAATATTGAATTCCGGGGGTCTTATCCGGCTGACGTCAAGGAAAGCGGCCTTGTTGGGGTTCAGGGCAGGGCTTTTGTGGAATTGTTGCGCCGGCTGCCGGCAGGCCTGATATCCCTGAAGGTTGACGAAGAGACGCCTGTTTTGCATATCGAACAGGGCCGACGCAAATACAAACTGCCGGTGAACGACGCCACCTGGTTTCAAAAATTTTCCGACTTTCCCGAAAGCGGTGCCGTGGTCTGGTCAGGCGATTTCCTGCAGGAGCTTATTGAGCGCATCATCTTCTGCATCGGTGACGAAGGTGCTGACGCCATGGCCTGTTTCTTCATGAAACCGGCCACTGACGGAAAGATAGAAGCCTCGGGCATGAACGGCTTCCAGTTCGCCATGCTCAGTTTCGTCAATGACGATTTGTACGCTCTTCTTCCGGCCGAAGGCATTCTCGTTCAGAAAAAATATTTGGGCGAGCTGAAGAAATGGCTCGGGGACGATGAAATCAACCTGAACATAGGCGACAAGCGCCTTTTTTTGCGCACCGAGAATAAGGCCGAATCGCTGTCCCTGCCGCTGTCGTCCCACCAGTACCCCGATTATTCGGTCTTTTTGGCGCGGATCAAGGGTGAGGAAATCTCCGCCCTCAAGCTTTCCCGGACAGAAGCCCAGGACGCGTTGTTGCGCATAGCCATTTTCAACTCGGAAGGCAACCGCTGCGCCTATTTTGACCTCAGCGAGAAAGAAGCCATAATTACGGCCACGGGCCAGGAAGTCGGATCGGCCTCTGAAAGCCTTGATGTGGAATACAATGGCGATATAGCTAAAATAGCCTTTCCGACCAACAATCTGCTCACCATCCTTGAGCACTACAATTCCACCGAACTTACCTTTACCCTGACCGGCACGGAGGGTCCTTGCGGCATCGACGGGCGCGATGACCCTGACTATCATGTTGTTATCATGCCCATGAAAATTCATGATGACGTTAAATTCAGCGAGGAACAGGTCTGATGGCCGCAGAAACAGCCAAGGTTGACAGCCAAGGGGCGTATAACGCCTCAAGCATTACCATTCTTGAAGGTCTTGCCGCAGTGCGCAAGCGCCCGGCCATGTATATCGGCAGCACGGACGGGCGCGGTCTGCACCACTTGGTTTACGAAGTGGTGGACAACTCCATTGATGAAGCCATGGCCGGTTATTGCACGAAGATCACCGTGCGCCTGCACGTGGACGGCTCCTGCTCGGTCTCGGACAACGGACGGGGCATTCCCGTCGACATCCACCCCAAGGAGGGCGTGCCCGCCGTTCAGGTGGTCATGACCAAGCTGCACGCGGGCGGCAAGTTTGACAATGCGTCGTACAAGGTGTCCGGCGGTTTGCACGGTGTTGGCGTTTCCTGCGTCAACGCCTTGTCCGAGTCGCTGGAAGTAACGATACGCCGGGGCGGCTTCCGCTACGCCCAGAAATATTCACGCGGCGTGCCCCAGGAAGAGCTGCGCACCCTCGGCGAATCCCAGAACCACGGCACCACGGTGCGCTTCACCCCGGATGACCAGATTTTCGAAACGCTTGAATTTTCCTATGAAATTTTGCGCAAGAGGCTTGAAGAACTGGCCTATCTGAACAAAGGGCTGGAGATTGAATTTATTGACGAGCGCACCGACGAAAAGGAACTCTTTCATTTTGACGGCGGCATCGAACAATTCGTGAAGGATCTGAATCAGGGCGAGGCCACGGTTCACAGCGTAATTTACGGTTACGGCGAATCCCAGGGCATCATGGCCGAATTCGCCCTGCAATATAATACCGGCTACAAGGAAAACACCCTCACCTTTGCCAACAACATCCGCACCAAGGAAGGGGGTACGCATCTGGCCGGCTTTAAAACGGGATTAACCAGAGCGATCAACACCTACCTGAAAAATTCCGAGTTGAACAAAAAGTTGAAAATGAACCTTTCGGGCGATGACGTGCGCGAGGGGTTGACGGCCGTGATTTCCGTCAAGCTGCCCAGCCCTCAGTTCGAAGGCCAGACGAAAACCAAGCTCGGCAACAGCGAAGTCGCCGGCATTGTCGGCGGCATAGTCTATGACAAGCTCACTACCTTTTTTGAAGAAAATCCCAAGGATATCAAACTTATCATAGAAAAGGCCGTGGACGCGGCCAGAGCCCGCGACGCGGCCCGCAAAGCCAAGGAACTGGTGCGCAG
>JAIRTI010000250.1 GCA_031255035.1 Desulfovibrio sp. | reverse complement strand
ATCAACAAGGCACAACGATCAGCCACCCAATCGCCGGGTCCAGGGCCGGCAAGGTCCTGGCGGGTGTGGGCAGAGCCCACATGCGATCAAATTGGCTTCATCAAAATAAAAATTGCCGCAGGGCGCCGGCAATTCTCATGGCCCGCCCGCCGGGTCCGGGGCAGGCGCCCCGGCATTGCCGGGCTGATGGACCTCGTCGGCTATTTCCGCCTCGTCGCCGGAAAGGTTGGACGGGTACTCGGCGTCAAGTTCCGGCGAAATCCGTATCACGCTTTTGCTCAACTGGTTCCGCATCCATGCGGCATAGACGAGCCGCATTTTCTCCTCGGCAAGAACCTGCTCGACCCGCCGGGAGGTTTCCGCGGGATCAAGCACGGAAGCGGCTTTTTTATCCAGCAGCAGATAGGCGCGAAACTCCTTGCCGTCAGCCTTGACCGGCGTGCGCGCCCCGGCCGGGAGCCGCCTCAGGGAAGCAATGATATCATCGGGCAACAGGTCGACGCCCATGCTGATGTCATTAATGCTTACGGGAAATTCCTTCTGGACCTCAGGCGCGGGCCGGCCGTCGGCAAGGCTTTTCAGGGCCTCTTCAACCGGCTTTTTTTCCTGGCCGAGCAGTTGGAGGAAGTGCCACTGCTCTGGAATGATAAATTCGTCGCTATGGGCCCGGTAATAGACCTGCACCTCGTCGGAACTGATCGAAATGCCGGGCCGCAGAACCTGCGCCATGAACTGTTCGACCAGCAGACGCCTGTACAGCCCCTGCCGCCAGCGCTCCGGGCTGATGCCTTCGGCCACGAGCGTGTCCTCAAATATGCCGTCGGGATAATCCTCGCGGATGCGCCGCTCTTCGGCCTCAAGGGCGCCCGGTTCAATATCCAGGCCGTTTTGCTTCATGTAGCCGCACACCACAAGCTCTTCTATCAGTCTTCCAAGCACATAGCGGTACTGCGACCGCAATACCGCGTCGTCACGCTCGCCGGCCTCCGGCAGTACGCCTGAAAAAAGCTGGGAACGCGCCGATTCCATATCCTGGAAAGAAATGCTTTGTCCGTCCACTGTGGCGACCTCGCCCGGAAAAGGAGACTTTTCGCGGCAAGAAACGGCAAGCGCGAGGCAGAGGATTGCGAGGCCGAACGCCAGACGCGGCGCGCTTTTTCCGGAACCGGCTGACGGCATGATGAAATTCGGAGTGGTCACGCTGCACCTTCGGCGTTTTTCCCCGCGTCTTCCGTTGGAACTGAAAGAGGCTCAAGCGGGGGAGGTGAAAGAGGATCAAGAGTTTTTCTGGCGTTTGCCAGGCGTCCGTCCATGCCGTCTCCCGCCAGGGGAAGCTCCAGCACCGCCGGCGGCTGAAGCCGCACCGCCTCGTTGGCCTGTTGTTTTTCCAGCACAAAGGCCACAAGCCGGGCCGGGTCGATACGCGCCCCTTCGGCAAAGGTCAGCCTGACCTTTTCGGGAAAAATGTCCGCTTTCTGAACGCCCATACGGCCCAGATATCTCTTAAAAACAAGGACCGCAACGAAATTTTCCAATTCTTGCGGCAAAGGCCCGAAGCGGTCGCGCATTTCAAAGACCGCGTCGCGCAAAACCGCGTCGTCCGGCGCGGACGAAAGCAGCTTGTAATAGCGCAGCCGTTCTTTCATATCCGTCATATAGCCTTCCGGGATAAAGGCGGGAATCCCGAGGGAAAGTTCGGTTTCCAGGGCCGTTTGCACCGGACGCCCTTTAAGTTTCGCCACGGCCTCCTCAAGCATTTCCAGGAAGAGATCCAGGCCGATGCGGTTGATGTGCCCGCTTTGCGTCTCGCCCAGGATGTTGCCGGCGCCGCGCAGGCGCAGATCTTCCATGGCCACCTGAAAGCCCGCGCCCAGGTAGTCCATATCCAGGATGATGCGCATCCGTTTGCGGGCGAGGTCCGGCAGGCGTTCCGGGTCGGGCGTGACGAACACGGCAAAGGCCTGCCTGTCGGAGCGCCCCACCCGGCCTCTGAGCTGATACAGTTGCCCCAGGCCGAAGTTCTGGGCCTGATCGACGATAAGGGTGTTGGCCCTTGGAAAATCCAGGCCGGACTCGATGATGGAGGTGCAGACCAGCACATCCAGCTCGCCATGCCAGAACTTGTGCATGGCCTCTTCCAGGTCGTTTTCTTTCATCCGCCCGTGCGCCATGCCCACGCGCGCCCCCGGAGCGAGCGTTTTGACGTATTCAGCAACGCGCTCAAGCCCCTGCACCCGGTTGTGCACCCAGAAAACCTGTCCCTCTCGCTCCAGTTCGCGCGCGATGATGGTTTTCAAGGTGGCTTCGTCACGATCGATAAGGGCCGTGGCCACGGGTTTTCGTTCCGGCGGCGGCGTTTCAATGACCGAGAGTTCCCGTATGCCCGAAAGGGAGAGTTGCAGGGTGCGCGGAATGGGGGTTGCCGTCAGCGTGAGCACATCGATGTTTTTCCGCATGGCCTTGAGGCGTTCTTTGTGGCGTACGCCGAAGCGCTGCTCCTCGTCGAGCACCAGCAGGCCGAGGTTGGGCACCTTGACGTCTTTTGAAAGCAGCCGGTGGGTGCCGATAAGAATATCCACCTGGGCCTTGGCCGTTTTGTTCAGCACATCCTTTTGCTTAGCGCTGGCAACAAAGCGGGAGAGCATGCCGACGTTTACCGGAAAAGCCGCCAGACGGCTGCGGAAAGTCTGATAATGCTGTTCGGCCAGAACGGTTGTGGGGCACAGCAGGACCGTCTGACGGCTTTCCAGCGCGGCGCGGAAAGCGGCGCGCAGCGCCACTTCCGTCTTGCCGAAGCCGACATCGCCGCACACCAGCCTGTCCATGGGTTCGGGCTTTTCCATGTCGGCGAGCACATCTTCAATGGCTCTGGCCTGGTCCGGCGTTTCTTCAAATCCGAAAGAAGCCTCGAATTCGCGGTACAGCTCGCTTACGGGACCGTAGCGAAAGCCTTTGACCACCTTGCGCAGGGCGTACATTTCCACCAGATCCGCGGCGATCTTCTCAATGGCTTTCCGGGCCTTTTCCTTGCCGGCCGCCCATTGAACGCCGCCGAGGCGGTCCGTGGCCGGGGAGACGCCTTCGCCCGACTTGAAACGCTGGATCAGCGAAAGCCGGTCCACGGGCAGGTACAGCTTGTCGTCGCCGGCATAGTGCAGCAGCAGATAATCACTCTCGCCTCCGCCAAGGTCCATGCGGCGCAGGCCTTTGAAGACCCCGACGCCATAGTCGCGGTGGACCAGGAAGTCGCCTTCGGCAAGGGCGTCGTAGCGGTCGAGCCCCTGAAAGGCGCTGTGCGGAACTTTGCGGCCGCGCTCCACCTTGGGCTGCAAAACGTCCTCGCCCAGTATCAGCGTTTTGGCCCAGGCCAGGAAAAGTCCCTTGCGAAAAGGCGCCACCAGGGCGAAAAGACCGCTCGCGGAAGCGTCAAGCCGCAGTTTCGGCGTCAGTCCGTCCTGCCCGGCCAGCTTGAGGAAGCGGTTTCTAGCGCGCTCCGATGAAAAACAGAGGATCAGACGGCCGCCCGGAACCGGCCGCAACGCGCTGTCGGCCTTGAAGCCGTTTTGCGCCGCATTGAAACTTTCCCGGTCCCCTCCCTTTTTTCGTATGCCCTGACTCCAGGCGCGCATGACGCCGACCAGATGCTGCCACGGGCGTTCCTGCTGTTCCGGGTCGGGAAACAGGTCCTGAAAAGCGTGATAGGTTTTTTCCGGCAGGGGAACGCCCGCCTCCGCGGCGACGCCGATGCGCAGTTCGTCGAAATAGACTTTCCGCGCGCCGGCGAACAGAGCCAGGACTTCGGATTGCGGACGCAGCACCAGGGACCGGGGCTGCCGAAAGCCGCCGTTCTCGCCATCCCGCGCCAGCCTGTCGGTCCATTCGCGCTCGGCTTCCTCAAGAAACGGCGACACGTCGCGTTTGCCCGGCAGCAGATAAACCGCGTCCGAGGGCAGCCAGTCTTCCAGACGGGAAGCCTTTTCGTAAAACACGCCCGAAAAAAGCCCCCGGCCGCCGGCGTCGGCCGCGCGCATAAGCGCCGCCACGTCCGCTGGCGAAAGCCTCCCGGCTTTGGCTTCTTTTTCCCACAGCTTTTCGGCCTCCGCCCTCAGACGGCGGCTGACGATGACCGGAGACACGGGCAGCATGCGGATTTCGGGCACATCCGCCAGGGAACGCTGCGACAGCGGATCGAAGAGCCGGATGTCGTCCAGGGTGTCGCCGAAAAACTCCAGGCGCAACGGCCGCGAATAGCCGGGGCAGAAAATGTCCAGGATGTCGCCGCGCACCGCGATATCGCCCGGAGCGCTGACCAGCGGCGCCCGCGAATAGCCCCAATCCACGGCCTGCTCAAGCACCAGTTCCGGGGCCATGTCCATGCCTTTGGCCAGGATAAGTTCGTGGGCGGCAAAAATATCAGCGGGAGGCAGGCGCAGAAGAAAATTATCCAGAGTCAGAAGCACGCCCTTGGCGCCCCGCTGCTGTTGCAGCGCATAGAGCGCGGCCATGCGTTCGGCCCAGCCGCTCTTGCCGCCCGTTCCGGAAGGGTGCTGGGGCACAAGGGCGAAGCGCCGCTGCCATTGCGTGCGCATGGGGGAAGGGTCGCCGCTGGAACGCTCTGGATTGAAAAGCGTCAGAAGCGATCGGAATTCGGTCAGTTGATCATGGTTCCCGGCGACGACAACGACGTTGTGGTTGTGTTCAAGCAGGTGGAAGGCAAGGGCGGCCAAGGAACCGGAACCCGAGCGGACAACGTGAAGACCGTCGGCCGGGATGGAATGGAAGGATGACAACAGGGCTGATAAAGGCAACAAAGCACTCCGGTGAAAAAAAGTTCGCCGCCGGCTCAGCCCGACGGCGAACAACCTGGGAAAGTTTTTTTATTACAATTGACCCAGGTTTTCAAGGTCTTCGCTCGACAAAAGTTTGTCAAGATCGAGCAGGATAAGCAGACGATCATGCAATTTGCCAACGCCGCTGATATAATCGGAGTCAAGCCCGGAGACCACGGGCGGCGGCGGTTCCACCGTGCTTGCGGGTATGCGCAGAACCTCGGACACGGAATCAACCACGAAACCGACGATCATATTGTTGATTTCAATGACGATAATCCGGGTATGCTTGTCATGTGTCTTGGAATCCAGGCCGAAGCGGCGCCGCAGGTCGATGATGGGAATAACTTTGCCGCGCAGGTTGATAACGCCCTCGACAAAATCTTCCGCCCTCGGAACCTTGGTTATCTCCATGGTACGGATGATTTCCTGTACCTTGAGGATATCCACGCCGAACTCTTCTTCCCCGATGCTGAATGTCACCAACTGGAGAAGTTCGTCATCCTGTTTTTTCGCAATATCCATCGCGTCTCCTCATCTTTCAGGCGCATCTTTCCGTTACTTTCGCAGGTCCGCATGGAGATATGCGAAAGGCCACCCCATAATCCCTCACTCTAACGGTACTTCATCCCAAAAATATTGTCACGAATTATTTATTCGGATCATCTCACCTGCCGATGCAAAAATAGGCAAAACCGCAAGAGGCCAGATATTTCGCCGAATAGAGATTGCGGCCGTCGAAAATGATCGGCAGCGACAGGGACTCTTTGATGCGATCAAAATCCGGCATGCGGAACTGGTTCCATTCCGTGGCGATCAGCAGCGCGTCGGCGTTTTCAAGGGCCTGGTACTGCTCGTCAACGACAGTCACCAGATTGTTGTCCTGCAACAACTCTCTCGCCTTGTCGCCGGCGACCGGGTCATAGGCCTTGATGTACATGCCCCGGTCGGTGAGTTCCTTGATGATCGTCAGGGCCGCGGATTCACGCAGGTCATCGGTTCTGGCCTTGAAGGCCAGTCCCCACAGGGCCAGGGTTTTGCCGGCGGCCCCGCCAAGGGGTTCAAAATATTCGGCCACCTTGTACGCCATGTACTTTTTCTGACGGTTGTTCACGGCGTCGACGGCCATGAGCAGTTCGGGAAAAACCCCGACATCCTTGGCCGTATGGATAAGGGCGCGAACGTCCTTGGGAAAGCATGAACCGCCATAGCCGAGCCCCGGATAGATAAAATGCGGGCCGATGCGGTGGTCGGCGCCGATGCCCATGCGCACATCGCGGACATCCGCCCCCACCTGTTCGCATATATTGGCGATTTCGTTGATAAAAGAAATTTTTGCCGCCAACAGGCAGTTGGCCGCGTATTTGATCATTTCCGCGCTGCGCACCCCGGTCACAATGAGTTTTTCCCTGGTCCGGGCGAAGGGGGCGTACAGCTCCCTCAGCATGTCCGCGACTTCGGCGTTGTCCGTGCCGACGATGACCCTGTCCGGCTTCATGAAGTCGTTGACGGCGTCGCCCTCTTTCAAAAACTCCGGATTTGAAACCACGTTGAAGGGGATGCTCTTCCCGAGCCTGTCCTGTTCTTCGACCACCACGGCGTGCACGGCGTCGGCCGTGCCCACGGGCACGGTTGATTTGTCAATGATGACCAGGGGCCTGGTCATCAACCGGCCCACATCCCTGGCGGCGGTCATAATGTGGCTCAGGTCGCAGGAGCCGTCATCACGCGACGGCGTGCCCACGCAGATAAAAACCGCGACCGCGCCGGCAAGCCCTTCGGCCAGATCGGTGGTAAAGGTCAGCCGTCCTTGCTCTGTGTTGCGCGTCACCAGCGAATCAAGGCCGGGCTCGAAAATATGGATGACGCCTTTGGTCAGGTTGGTCACAATGTCCGGGTTCACGTCGACGCAGCGCACATCGTTGCCCATTTCCGCGAAACAAGCCGCGCTGACAAGACCGACATAGCCGGTGCCCACAATGCAAAGCCTCATGCTCTCTCCTTGAAAAGGCAACGCCAAAGGAAGCGCTGATTTTTCGTTTTGGCGTCGTTGGCAAAAATTTCAGATCGTCACGCGCAAGAGCGTAAATAATAAAAGACGATAGTCATGTTTTCCCCAAGTGGCAAGAAGGAAATTGCCGGGGCAGCAATTCTCATTTTGTCGAAGCCAATTTGATCGCATGTGGGCTCTGCCCACACCCGCCAGGACCTTGCCGGCCCCAGCTTCGTACCTGGACCCGGCGATTGGGTGACGGGAGTTTTGCCATGTTGATACGCGTAGCCGGAACCCAAACTGAGGGGGTCCGGCTGCGCACAGCAACAGGGCAGCACTTCAGTCACCCATTCGCCGGGTCCAGGTACGAAGCTGGGGCCGGCGGCCTGGCGCTGTGGGCGGTGCCCACATGCGATCAAATTGGCTTCGACAACAGAAACCGGGGCTGCGCCCCGGATATTTCACGCCACTCGATTGCTGAAAAAGTCTCAACATTCACCGGCGCTTGAAAATCGCTGAAAACAACTGTCTGGCTACCGGGGCCACGATGTTTTTGGCTATGCCCGTCCAGAACTTCTGCCGGTCTTTGGCGGCGCGCCGCTCTTCCCTGGCGGCCCGCTGTCTGGCTTTTTCCTCTTCCTTTCCGGCTCTGGCCTCGGCCTTTTCCATGGCGGCGCGGTCTTTGGCGCTGACGGTGGCGCGCGGCGTCGCGGACAGGGTCTCGTAGGCCGAGCGCCTGTCTATTCCGTCGGCATAGAAGCGGTACAGGGGCGAGGATTCAAGCATGCTCCGGCGCGTGGCGTCGTCCAGCGGTCCTATCCGGCCTTCGGGGGGCAGGATAAAGGCTCTTTCGACCGGCCGGGGCGCGCCCTTTTCATCCAGAAAAGACAGCAGGGCCTCGCCCATGCCAAGTTCGGCAATCGCGGTCCCGGTGGAAAAGGCCGGGTTGGGTCTGAAGGACTGAGCGGCGGCCTTCAGGGCGCGCTGGTCTTTGGGGGTGTAGGCTCGAAGCGCGTGCTGCACCCGATTGCCCAGTTGTCCGAGGATGGAATCGGGGATGTCGGCCGGGCTCTGGGAGATGAAATAGACGCCGACGCCTTTGGACCGGATAAGGCGCGCCACCTGCTCGACTTTTTCCAGCAGGGCTTTGGACGCGCCGTCAAAGAGCATGTGGGCTTCGTCAAAAAAGAACACCAGCTTTGGCCGTTCCGGGTCGCCGAGTTCCGGCAGGACCGTAAACAGCTTGTCCAACAGCCAGAGCAAAAAGGTGCTGTACAGTCTGGGCGACCGCATGAGCTTGTCCGAGGCCAGAATATTGATGACGCCCCGGCCGTTTTCCGTGCGGAGAAGGTCGTTGATATCCAGGGCCGGTTCGCCGAAAAAGAGCCCGGCCCCCTGCTGTTCGAGGGCCACCAGGGAGCGCTGGATGGCGCCGACGCTGGCGCCGGAGATGTTGCCATAGGCGGTTGAATATCTGGCGGCGTTGGCGGCCGCGTATTCCAGCACTTTCCGCAGGTCTTTCAGGTCGATCAGTTCGAGGGATTCATCTTCGGCTATTTTAAAAACAACGGTCAGGACGGCGCTCTGCGTGTCGTTCAGTTCAAGCAGACGGCCCAGCAACAGCGGCCCCATATCGCCGATGGCGGCCCGGACCGGCGCGCCCCGCTCGCCGGACAAATCCCAGAACTGCACGGGAAAAGCCTGAAAAACAAAGCCTTTTTCATCAAGGCCGTATGCTTTTACCCGTTTAACCACGCTTTCCTTGTTGCCGCCGGCTACGGCCACACCCGAAAGGTCGCCCTTGACGTCGGCGGCGAACACGGCCGCGCCCATCCGGCTGAAGGTTTCGGCCATGTTTTGCAAGGTAACGGTCTTGCCCGTGCCCGTTGCGCCGGTGATCAGGCCGTGCCGGTTGGCCATTTTCGGGTTCAGGCAGACATCTTCGGCGTCATTGACGGCAATAAAGGCTCTGTTGGCGGAATCAAACACTGGCGTCCTCCCTGCGGCTTCGCCTGGTCCTTTTCAGATGAACAAAAATCTCCACCGATTGGCGTATCAACGCCGTGGAAGCGCTCACGCCCGAGTTCTACTCAGGTGCCCAAGCGAGTTCATAGGCAACGTTGCGTCCGCCTCCGGGCAAGGGGCGCAGCATTTTTTTCTGGAGCAAATCTTCAATTTCGCGCCAAGCCGTTGAGCGGGAAGTTCTGGTCATCCCCATGTACTTGCGGGTGGACAGGCCGCCCTCAAACCCGTCTTTCCCGGCGTCCAGCAAGCGGTT
>JAIRTI010000228.1 GCA_031255035.1 Desulfovibrio sp. | reverse complement strand
TTCACCGTGATTGTCCTTTGCCCTCGCATCATGTCTGCGCCGGATACAGCTCTTGAGCGGACTTTACAAAAAAACGCAGCATGGCCGAAGCGTCACCGGAATTATAGAACTGCCGCAAGGTGGTATGAAATTCTTCGGAATTACTATTTTTGACAGTCGCGGGATAATAGGAGTTTTGCAGCAAAACCCCGTTCAGCATCAGGGACGCCGTGCGTTTGTTGGCGTCATGGAAAAACTGGCTTCGAGCCATGAACAGAAAAGCGGCAAAAGCCCTTTCCACTGGTGATGCAATGGCGGCGTTAAGGAAGGCAAAGCCACGTTCGGCCAGATCGGGCAACAGGTCACAGTGCGGAGGGTTGTAATCCACTTCCACAATATTGACTTATGAATTGCGGAAGGCACCCCAAGTGCGAACAAATTCGCCCGGCGCCGGGCAAAGGGACAGCCATGGACCTGGACAAAAGTATATACGTCGCGGGCCACCGGGGCCTGGTGGGCTCGGCCTGTTGCCGTCGTTTGTCGGCCCTCGGGGCGACGCGCCTGATCACGCGGGACAGGGCCGCCCTGGACCTGCGCGACCAGGCGGCCGTAGACGCCTTTTTCGCCGGGGCGCGGCCGGCCTATGTCATCCTGGCGGCCGCGACAGTGGGGGGAATTTCCGCCAACAGCGCCTTTGCCGGGGACTTTATCCGCGACAATCTACAAATCCAGACCAACGTCATTGACGCGGCCCGGCGCAACGGGTGCGAAAAGCTGTTGTTTCTCGGCTCGTCCTGCATCTACCCGAAACACTGCCCTCAGCCCATCAGGGAGGAGTACCTGCTCGGCGGCCCTCTGGAGCCGACCAACGAAGGCTACGCGGTGGCCAAAATCGCCGGTATCAAGATGTGCCAGGCCTACCGCCGCCAATACGGCTTCGACGCCATCTCGGTCATGCCCACAAATCTTTACGGCATCGGCGACAACTTTCACCCGGAGAACAGCCACGTCCTGCCCGCCCTTATTCGGCGCTTTCACGAAGCCGCGCGAACCGGCGCCCCCAAGGCGGCCGTCTGGGGCACGGGCGCGCCGCGCCGGGAGTTCCTGTTCGCCGACGATCTGGCCGAGGCGCTCCTTTTTCTTATGGATCGCTATGCGGAGGAAGCGCCCATCAACGTGGGCTGCGGCCGGGACATCGGTATCCTGGAATTGGCGGAACTGGTCGCGAAAACCGTGGGCTTCAAGGGGCGCGTCGTCACCGACCCCTCGCGGCCCGACGGCACGCCGAGAAAGCTGCTTGACGTCAGCCGGATCAACGCCCTCGGGTGGAAGGCGTCCACCAGCCTGGCCGACGGGCTTGAGGCGACCTACGCGTGGTATCGCGCCCATCAGAAACAGCAATTCTAATTTTGATGAAGCCAATTTGATCGCATGTGGGCTCTGCCCACACCCGCCAGGGCCTTGCCGGCCCTGGACCCGGCGATTGGGTGGCTGATAGTGTTGCCCTGTTGCTACGCACAGCCGGAACCCAAACTGAGGGGGTCCGGGGGAAATCATTTCCCCCGGCGGGGTCCGGGGCAGCGCCCCGGCCGCCGGAGGCATTGCCTTCCCGGTGACGGCTCCGGCGTTCCCCGCTCCACCTTATTCGGATTCCGGGGCTTGCGCGGCCGCCCGTTTTTGAACGCGCGCGGCAATGAAGCGCGCCACATGATCCGCGCCAAGGGCATTGGGGTGCCCGTCATAGGGGATATAATAGCCGCTCCGCGCCGTTTCCCAGTCCGGCAGGGCCGGTACAAGCGATACCGGATCAAGGCCCCGGCCGCGCAACTGTCCCTCAAAAGGCGCGTCAGGCCAGAGCAGCACAGTCAGGGGCGCATGGTATTTTTCCCGCATCTGGCGGGCGGATTCGGCGACAATGGCCGCGTGCAGCTCCCGCATTTCCCTGGACTGCGGCGGCGTGCTCCCGACAATGCTCTGAAAGACCAGACAGTTACGCAGCATTTTGCGTAGCGGCGGCAAAGAGGGCCGGTCCATATTTCGAATGTCGCCCTTGTACACCACGCGTCCGTTTTCCTCGGCGTACAGGGGACCGCTCTTCACCCATTCCTCAAAGCCGGAACAGCGCAGTTCGTGCCCGTCAATGGTAAGGAAAAAGGCCTGCACATCCTGGTAGCGCCGGGCAATGTCATCCACAAAGCCGTTCTCGATCTGGGCCAGCATCTGGTGCGCGCCATAGCCGTACAGGGCGAAATTGAAGACCTGGTATTCCGGGCCAAGCAGTTCGGCCACGCGCCAGGGAATGGTTTGCTCATCCTCCAACCCCTGCCCAAAGGTAAAGGAGCAGCCGAAAAAGACCACGGCCTTGTCCGCGTCAGGATTCTGGGGGGTGACGCGCCAGCCGCTGTCCAGAGTGCTGTAGACCACATCGTACAACATACGGCCGTCCCGGTAAAAACGCGAGGCCGTGCGCGAAGCCGCGGCGCGCGGCCGCGCGCCCAAAACCGGATCATACTTTTCAATATTGGACATGTAAGGCGCGAGCGTGGCATCGCCACGCTCTTTGCGCACCTCGTCAATATCCGCCTTTACGTAAGCGGGCATGACGCCGGTGGCGCCCAGGCTCAGCCAGCCTTCGGCCGCGAACAGGGCCAGAAACACGGACATGATGACCAGCCAGCCGTATTTGGCCGCAAGCGGACGCGCCGCGCCCGCCGAAAAGCCGCAGGCCGCGGCCCAGGACAAAAAGGCGAATACCCAGACATGTGGCTTGGGCATGACCGTGCGCAGGAAAACGCCCAGAAGCAAAAAAAACGCGGCGGCCGCGAACATTTTTGCCCGGCCGGATGTGAAAACTGGCATGGCTGTTCTACAGTGCCCTCCAGATATAGAGCGTTTTAACTTTAAACGCTGTGTGCCCCGGTTCTTTAGTTGTCGAAGCCAATTTTGATCGCATGCGGGCTCTGCCCGCACCCGCCAGGACCTTGCCGGCCCTGGACCCGGCGATTGGGTGACTGAAGTTGTGCCCTATTGCTATGTACAGCCGGAACCCAAATGAGGGGTCCAGGGGAAATCATTTCCCCCGGCGGGGTCCGGGGCAGCGCCCCGGCCGCCGGAGGCATTGCCTTTCAAATCTAGCGTGGGATGGACAATTCCTTTCCCGTCAGAATCGCATAGGCCTCGCGGTATTTTTTCGCGGTCTCGTCTACAACGCTTTGCGGCAGGGCCGGCGGCGGCGGCGTTTTATCCCAGGTCTGGCTTTCCAGCCAGTCGCGCAGGTACTGTTTGTCAAAACTGGTCTGGCTCTTGCCGGGCGCGAAGCTTTTTTCGGGCCAGAAGCGCGATGAATCCGGCGTGAGCACTTCGTCTATGAGGTACAGTTCCTTGCCGATGGCGCCGAACTCGAATTTGGTGTCGGCGATGATGATGCCGCG
>JAIRTI010000123.1 GCA_031255035.1 Desulfovibrio sp. | reverse complement strand
TGGGGGGCTGATCGTTGTGCCTTGTTGATACGTATCGCCGGAACCCAAACTGAGGGGGTCCGGGGCAGCGCCCCGGCCGCCGGAGGCATTGCCTTTCACAGTTGGCGAATGGGGGGCCGGGCTTTCGAGAGAGCGTCAGCCATAGGCGCGGCGGGCAAACAAGACGAAAAAAAATAGCGCTTCCTTAAGTTAGCGGTTTAATAGCAAAAACTGAATTAAACCGCTTACAGCGCAAAATTTGTGCGCCTGCCGCTGTTCGCCGCCCTTTACTTGAAGGCGTCTTCCGCATATTTCTTTTATGGCAAGAGCGTCAAACGGGTGCCCGCCGCTCGGCGGCGAGAGCTGTTTCCTGCCTGGACTTCATCGAGATTTCCTTTATGGTTTGAAACCTCTCCCTTCAGGGAGGGGGCAATCCACCCGGCTCCCATCCGTCGGGGCGGAGTCGTCCGGCGGACGGAGCCGGATGTGGATTGAAACATCGCATAGCCCCGAAACCCACGTTTTGCCCCGGCGATCTTCATACGCCGTCCTCTGTTATGAAATCGTTTCCAGACACCGCCCCGGCGGCTTGATCCGCTTGGGGAGATTCACCACCCTTCCGGCCTTGCGCCGGGCCATACCATGCTAAGGAGGAAGTATGGCTGTCAATGCGACTATGCCTTATGACCGGCCACGCCGGGACGCCGTCCTGGATTGGCTGCAGATGCTCACGGGGGCCGTCCTGGTCCTGTTCATGTGGTGCCACATGATCCTGGTGTCCTCAGTAATACTGAGCCCCAAAATAATGAACGGCATCGCCTGGTTCTTCGAAACCACCTACATGGTCCAGGTGGGCGGACCTCTTGTCTTCCTCGGCTTTATCGTCCACTTCATCCTGGCGGCGCGCAAGATACCGTTTACGGCCACCGGCCAGGAAACGGCCTGGGCGCACGCCAAAATGCTGCGCCACAGGGACACCTGGCTCTGGATAGTCCAGGTGGTCACGGCCATGATCATCCTGATCATGGGCGCCATCCACATGTGGGTGGTTTTAAACGACCTGCCCATCACCGCCGAAAAATCCGCCATGCGCGTGGCTTCGGGCGGCTGGCTCTGGTTCTATTTCATTCTGCTGCCGCTGATTGAACTGCACGTCAGCGTCGGCGCCTACCGCATCGGCGTCAAATGGGGTTTCATCACCCGTGAAAACCGCCCCCGGTTCAAAAAATATGAAACCTATCTTTTCTGTGGATTCATGGCCGTCGGCGTGATTACCCTCATCGTCTTCGCCACCATGGCCACGGCCCTGAGCACCGTGCAAAACGCAGCCCTGCCCGCGCTGCCGCTTTTATAAGGAGATCGCCATGCAGACATACTATTCCGATCTTCTCGTCATAGGTGCCGGGCTTTCCGGGGAACGCGCGGCCGTTGAAGCCGCGGGCAAAGGCTTCTCGGTTGTCTGTCTTTCCATTGTCCCGGCGCGGCGCTCACACTCGTCGGCGGCCCAGGGCGGCATGCAGGCGGCGCTGGGCAACAACGCCATGGGCGAGGGCGACAACCCCGACGTCCACTTTGCCGATACCGTCAAAGGCTCCGACTGGGGGGCCGACCAGGAGGTCGCCCGCTTGTTCGCCGATGCCGCGCCCATCGAAATGCGGCGTCTGGCCGGGTGGGGCGTGCCCTGGAACCGCGTTGTCGCGGGCAAAAGCACCTACTTCAAGGGCGGAGAGAAATTCGAAAAAGAGGAAAAAAAGGAAAAAGAGGGCCTGATCACGGCCAGAGCCTTCGGGGGCACGGCCAAATGGCGTACCTGCTACACTTCGGACGGCACCGGCCATGCGGTCATGTGCACCATGGACAACCGCTGCGCCCAACTCGGCATCAACGTGCTGGACAGAAAAGAAGCCATCGCCCTTATCCATGACGGCGAGACCTGCCTGGGCGCTGTTGTGCGCTGCATGCGCACCGGGGCGCTTGAAGCCTTCCAGGCCAAGGCCACGGTTATCGCCACCGGGGGCTTCGGCCGCATTTACAAGGCCACCACCAACGCCGTCATCTGCGACGGCGCGGGCCACATCATCGCCATGGACACGGGCCTTGTGCCCATCGGCAACCCCGAGGCCATCCAGTTCCACCCGACCGGCATCGTGCCCACGGACATTCTGGTGACCGAAGGCTGCCGAGGCGACGGCGGCACGCTGCTTGACGTCAATAAAGAGCGCTTCATGCAAATCTATGAGCCGGAAAAGGCGGAACTGGCCTCCAGAGACGTGGTCTCCCGGCGCATGACCGAGCATATGCGCGCCGGCAAGGGCGTTCCTTCCGCCTACGGGGAACACCTCTGGCTGGACATCCGGCACCTGGGCGACAAGCACATCTCCACCAAGCTCCGCGAGGTGGATGAAATCTGCAAGTACTTCCTGGGCATTGACCCGCGCCACCAGCTCATCCCGGTCAGACCCACGCAGCACTATACCATGGCCGGCGTGCGCACCAACAAGGACGGCGCGGCTTACGGCCTGAAGGGTCTGTTCAGCGTGGGCGAGGCCGCCTGCTGGGACATGCACGGCTTCAACCGCCTCGGGGGCAATTCCCTGGCGGAAACCGTGGTGGCCGGCGGCATTGTCGGAAAAAAAGTGGCCGAATTCCTGGCCGGAACCGAAGTCACCTTCAAAACCGCGCACATGCAAGACGCCCTTCGCCGGGAGCGGGAGCGCGTCAATAACCTGATCAAAGGCGCCAACGGCCGCGAAAACGTCTATGCCGTGCGCGAGGAAATGCAGCAGGCCCTCATGGACGGCTGCTTCGTGTTCCGCAATGAAAAGGACCTGACCGCCTGCCTTGAAAAGCTCCAGGGCACGCTTGAACGCGCCAAAAAGGTGGGCCTTGTCAGCAACGGCAAGGGCGTGGCCCCCGAGCTTTCCGCCGCTCTGCGCATTCAGGGTCAGGTCAAGCTGGCCCTGATGATCGCCAAGAGCGCCCTGGAACGCAAGGAGTCGCGCGGCAGCCATAACCGTGAGGACCACACCGCCCGCGACGACCAGAACTGGCTGAACCGCACCCTCGCCTATTGGCGCGACGGCGCGGACATGCCCGAGTTGCGGTATGAAGACGCCAGTCCCGTGTTTGAGATACCTCCGGGTGAACGCGGCTA
>JAIRTI010000283.1 GCA_031255035.1 Desulfovibrio sp. | reverse complement strand
GGTCCGGGGGAAATCATTTCCCCCGGCGGGGTCCGGGGCAGCGCCCCGGCCGCCGGAGGCATTGCCTTTCACAGTTGGCGAATGGGGGGCCGCAAAAAGCTCATAATGAGAATTGCCGCCCTTCGAGCGCCTTGACCATCTATGCGAAAAAGGGCGCGGATTGCTCCGCGCCCTTTGGAATCGTGGTCCGGGAGGCGGACTACTTCACTTCAACCTCAGCTCCGGCTTCGAGCAGTTGCTTCTGGGCGTCGTCGGCCTTGTCCTTGGCCACGGCTTCAAGCAAGGTGGAGGGAGCGCCGTCGACTTTGTCCTTGGCTTCTTTGAGGCCAAGGCCCGTCAGGGCGCGCACGACCTTGATCACCGCAATCTTGTTGCCGCCGGCGGCCTTGAGCACGACGTCGAATTCCGTCTTTTCCTCTTCAACCGGGGCGGCGGCGCCGGCGGGCGCGGCCGCGACGGCCATGGCCGGCACCGCGGCGGAAACGCCGAATTTCTCTTCAAGTTCCTTGATGAATTCGGACAGTTCCAGCACGGTCATGTTGGCAATGAAGTCAATGACTTGTTCTTTGGTAGCGGACATGGGTATTCTCCTTCAAAATGTCTTTGGCTTAAAAAATTTTCCAACAAAGCGCTACGCGGCCTTCTTTTCTTCAATGGCTTTCAGAGCGTAGAGCATGCCGCGAATCGTGTTGGCAAGCAGCGACACGAAGTTGGTGGGCACCGCATTCATGGCGCCGAGAACCGCCGCCAGAAGTTCCTGCCTGCCGGGAAGCCTGGCCAGGGCGTCAAGCTGTTCGGCGTTCAGGTATTTGCCTTCCAGGCTGCCGTGCTTCACACTGAAGGTCTTGCTGGTCTTGGCGAAGTCCGCCACTGCCTTGGCAACGGCAATGGGGTCTTGCGCTCCAAGGGCGATAGCGCAGTTCTCGCGGAAGAGATCTTTAATGACGTCATGGCTGCCGCCGGAAAAGGCGATGCGGGCCAGGGTGTTTTTCACCACCAGCAGTTCGCCTCCGGCTTCGCGCAGCTTCACCCGAAGGCGCGTCATTTCTTCCACCGGCATACCCTTGAAGTCCGCGACCACCGCGATCATGGAAGCCTCGGCTGATGCCTTGATCTTCTCGATAAGCGCGGCTTTTTCCGTTCTGTTCACGGGACTCTCCTTGTGTAAGGGGTGAGCGGTGGAAACGTGAGCCAAAGATAAGTCTCGGCCGGACTTACTGTAGCGCCGGCTGTCTGTGACTCAAATTTCCATGTCCTCAGCCAGGGCGGGTTTCCCCGCCGTCGAAAACAGCGCCGGACAAAGCCTACGCGCCGCCTTCGATAAATTTACGGATGACTGTGGGGTCGATCTTGAAGCCGGGCCCCATGGTGGTGGAGACGGCCATGGCGCGCATATAGGCGCCTTTGGCGGCCGAAGGCTTCAGCCGGTTGACCTCGGCAAGCAGGGCGCGCAGGTTGTCCAGGATCTTTTCAGACCCGAAGGACACCTTGCCCAGCGGCGCGTGCAGAACGCCCGCCTTGTCAACCTTGAACTCGACGCGCCCGGCCTTGATTTCATTCACCGCCGAGGTCACGTCAAAGGTGACGGTTCCGGTTTTGGCGTTGGGCATCAGGCCCCGAGGGCCGAGCACCCGGCCGACCTGGCCGACAAGGGCCATGACGTCGGGCGTGGCAATGGCCGCGTCAAAATCGAGGAAGCCCTCCTTGACTTTGGCAACCAAATCTTCCGCCCCGGTGATATCGGCGCCGGCGGCTTTGGCTTCGGCCTCTTTTTCGCCCTTGCAGAACACAGCCACGCGCACGGTCTTGCCCAGGCCGTGCGGGAGCGGACAGGCGCCGCGCACCATCTGGTCGGAGTATTTGGGTTCGACGCCCAGGCCGAGGGCCAGATCCACGGTTTCATCAAATTTGGCAAAGGAAGCCGCCAAAGACCTGGCAATGGCGTCCTCAACCGAGAATTTCTCCCGCAAATCAGCGCCTTCAATGGCTTTACGGAATTTTTTTCCATGTTTTGGCATGGTGCACCTTTATCCTCGTCGTTTGCATCTCCTGCCGGGGTGCGTCGCATACGCCAAACGCGCGGCAGTACAGTTGATTAAACGCTACTTAACCTCAAGGCCCATGCTTCTGGCCGTGCCGAGAATAGAGCGCCTGGCCGCGTCCATGTCCTTGGCGGTCAGATCGGGCAGCTTCAGGGCCGCGATTTCCTCCACCTGCCGCATGGAAATGGCGCCGATTTTATTTCTGTTCGGTTCGCCGGAGCCCTTTTCCACCTTGGCCGCCTTCATGAGCAGCACGGCCGCGGGCGGCGTTTTGGTGACGAACGAGAACGAACGGTCATGATAAACCGTTATCACCACGGGAATGATCATTCCCTTGGCGTCACTGGTTTTGGCGTTGAAGGCCTTGCAAAATTCCATAATGTTCAGGCCGTGCTGGCCAAGGGCCGGGCCCACGGGCGGAGAAGGGTTGGCCGCCCCGCCGGGAATTTGCAGTTTGATTTTCGCAATTTCTTTCTTGGCCATGATAGTCCTGCCTTATCCCTTGGAAACCTGGACGAAATCCAGTTCCACCGGGGTTTGTCTACCGAAAATGGAAACCGAGACGCGGAGTTTCCCCTTGTCGTAGTTCACGTCTTCCACAATGCCGTTAAAGCCGCCAAAGGGGCCGTCAATGACGCGCACTTCGTCGCCCCGCTCAAAATTGAACTTGGGCCTGGGCTGTTCCCGGCGCGATTCCATCAGTTCGCGAATGTGATCCGCCTCGGAATCGCGCATGGGGGTGGGTCGGTTTTTGCCGCCCACAAAACCGGTCACTTTGGGAATGGACTGCACCAGATGCCATGAAAAATCGTTCATGACCATGCGCACCATCACGTAACCGGGATAAAACTTGCGCGTAAAGGTCTTTTTTTCACCGCGAACAAGCTCAATGACCTTTTCCGTGGGAATGACCACTTCCTGTATATAGCCCTTATCCTGTTCCGTCCGCATCATTTCGCGAATGGTCTGCTCGACGCGGTTTTCAAACCCGGAATAGGTATGCACGATATACCAGCGGGCCTTGGGGGTGCTTTCGGGTATGTCCGTCATAATCACAGTCCGATGGAAAGGATGGCTTCCATAAGTTTGGAAAGGGCAAGGTCGGCCAGACCCAGAAATATGGACATCACCACCACCAGAATCAACACCGCGAACGATGTGGCCTTGAGTTCCCTGCGCGTGGGCCAGGATACCTTGCCAAGCTCCGTTTTCGCGTCTTCAAAGTAGCGGCCGAGGTTGCGCAGCCTGGCGCCCGGACCTGCCGTCTGAAGCACGGCAGCGCTCTGGGCTTTACCGCCGGCCAAAGCCGTCTTAGCCTGTTTTTTCTGCTTTTCGGCCATAATATACCTTTCTTCCTGAGCCGTAAGGAAGGCAGCGGCAAGGATAATCCTCGCCGCCGCCTTGTCTGGGCGTATGGCAGGGGAGGGGGGATTCGAACCCACAACATCCGGTTTTGGAGACCGGCGCTCTAGCCGTTGGAGCTACTCCCCTGGGCGGGCGGTCAGGGGCTTGCCTGCTGTGAAACAACCCCGCCGATCACCTTATTTCGTTTCCCGGTGGAGCGTCATTTTCTTGTCCCATGGACAATACTTCTTCAGCTCCAGGCGCCCTGTCGTGTTCTTTTTATTTTTGCTCGTGGCGTAGTTGCGCCGTTTGCACTCGGTGCAAGCGAGCAGAATGTTGATGCGCATGGGCTTACTCCAGAATTTCGGATACCACGCCGGCGCCCACGGTGCGGCCGCCTTCGCGGATGGCGAAGCGCAGGCCCTGCTCCATGGCGATGGGGGCGATAAGTTCCACGATGAACGTGGCGTTATCGCCGGGGATAACCATTTCCACACCCTCTTCAAGGGCGATGATGCCGGTGATGTCCGTGGTGCGGAAATAGAACTGCGGACGATACCCGGAGAAGAAAGGCGTATGGCGGCCGCCTTCTTCCTTGGAGAGCACGTACACTTCAGCCTTGAACTTCTTGTGCGGGGTGATGGATTTGGGCGCCGCGAGCACCTGGCCGCGTTCCACATCGTCGCGCTTCACGCCGCGCAGCAGAGCGCCGATGTTGTCGCCGGCCTGCCCCTGATCGAGCAGCTTGCGGAACATTTCAACGCCCGTGCAGGTGGTTTTCATGGTGTCTTTGATGCCCACGATTTCCACTTCCTCACCCACTTTGATGATGCCGCGCTCAACCCGGCCGGTGACAACGGTGCCGCGCCCGGAAATGGAGAACACATCTTCAATGGGCATGAGGAAGGGCTTGTCGATTTCGCGCTGCGGCTCAGGAATGTAGCTGTCGCAGGCTTCGAGCAGGTCGAGGATGCATTTGGCGTCCGGGTGGTCGACGCTGTCGCACTCAAGGGCCTTCAGCGCCGAGCCGCGAATAACGGGCACATCGTCGCCGGGGAACTTGTAAGTGGAAAGCAGTTCGCGCACTTCCATTTCAACGAGTTCGAGCAACTCTTCATCGTCAACCATGTCGCACTTGTTCAGGAACACCACCAGGTAGGGCACGCCCACCTGACGGGCAAGCAGGATGTGCTCGCGGGTTTGCGGCATGGGGCCGTCAGTGGCGGCCACAACGATGATGCCGCCGTCCATCTGGGCGGCGCCGGTGATCATATTCTTGATGTAGTCGGCGTGGCCGGGGCAGTCCACATGGG
>JAIRTI010000151.1 GCA_031255035.1 Desulfovibrio sp. | reverse complement strand
TGGACAAAGCGGCGTCCACGCCTGCGGATATCGTTCTTCTTGAAGGCGCGGGCGGGCTGCTGACGCCTCTGAGCGAAACGGAAACCATGGCCGACCTGTTCGCCCGCCTCGCCTGGCCGGTGCTGCTGGTTGTCGGCAACAAGCTCGGCGCCGTCAATCACGCCTTGCTCAGCCTGTCCCTGATGCGCGCCCGCGATCTGGACTGCCCCGGCTTTTTGCTGACCGCCGCCACTCCCGGCAATGACCTTGAGGAATCGATCCGCGCCGACAACGGGCGGATCATTGAAGCGCTCTCGCAAACACCGTGCCTGGCCGCCATCCCCCATCTGGATCTGCGCAAAGGCGGCGCAAAAACGCGGGAAGCCGCCATGGACTCGGCGGCCGGGGCCCTGTCGCCGGCGCTCGACGCGCTGCGCTCTTCCATGATGCCCGCGCCGACGCCCGGCCCGGTCGCGCCCGAGGATATGCTCGCTTACGACAGGAGGCATATCTGGCACCCTTACACCTCGGCCCTGAGGCCCATGCGCAACCGCCTGGCCGAAGCCGCCAGCGGCGCGCGCATCCGTCTGGCGGACGGGACCGAACTTGTGGACGGCATGGCCTCCTGGTGGTGCGCCATCCACGGCTACGGGCATCCGGCCCTGATGAAGGCCCTGCGCGATCAGGCCCGCGTCATGCCGCACGTCATGTTCGGCGGTCTGACGCATGCGCCCGCCGTCCGCCTGGCCCATAAGCTTCTGGCCGTCGCCCCGGCCTGTCTGGAGCATGTTTTTTTCGCCGATTCCGGCTCCGTGGCCGTTGAAGTGGCTATAAAAATGGCCCTGCAATATCAGCAAGGGCGCGGGGCGCATAACCGCAAACGCATTCTCGCCGTGCGCGGCGCTTACCACGGCGACACCATGGGCGCCATGAGCGTCTGCGACCCGGTCACCGGCATGCACAGCCTTTTCAGCGGCTCGCTTCCTTCCCAGTTGTTCGCCCCGAGGCCGGAGTGCCGTTTTGACGCCCCGTATGACCCGGCCTGCGAAGCGGCCCTTGCCTCGATTATGGCGGAACACGCCGGGGAGATTGCCGCCGTGATTGTCGAGCCCATCGTTCAGGGCGCGGGCGGCATGTGGTTCTATCATCCGCAATGGCTGCGGCGCTTGGGCGAATTGTGCCGGGAAACCGGCTGCCTGCTGATTCTGGATGAAATAGCCACCGGCTTCGGCCGCACGGGCCTTCTCTTCGCCTGCGAACACGCGGGCGTCGCCCCGGACATCCTCTGTCTCGGCAAAGGCCTGAGCGGAGGCGTCATGACCCTGGCCGCCACCCTGGCCGGAAGAGCCGTGGCCGAAGGCATCTCCCAGGGCGGAGGCGTCCTGATGCACGGGCCGACCTTTATGGCGAACCCCCTGGCCTGCGCCGTGGCCCGCGCCAGTCTGGACCTGCTGGAAAGCGGGGCCTGGCAAAACAGTGTGAAACGCATTGAAAAGGGCCTGACCAGGGGCCTTGCTCCATGCGCCGTCCTGCCCGGCGTCGCCGACGTGCGCGTTCTGGGGGCCATCGGCGTCGTTGAAATGCGGGAGCGCGTCAACGTGGAGCGTCTGCAAGACTTTTTCGTCAGGCGGGGCGTCTGGCTCCGCCCCTTCGGCAAACTCATCTATGCCATGCCCCCCTATGTGATGGACGATGACGAACTCGGACTGCTGACCGCCGCCGTCAGCGAGGCCGTCGAGAAAGGCTTGTGGAAATAGCCCTGCTCACGGCCTATGCCCTGTTGGTGGCGGCAAGCGCCTGGACGCCCGGAAAGCGGACGGCCGCCGCTTTTTACGTCAACGGCAGACAAAGCGGCGCTCTGGGCCTGGGTCTTTCCATCATCGTTTCCTGCGTTGGCGCTTCGGCCACCATAGGCATGGTCGGCATGGCCTTTCACGCGGGCACCCCCGCTTTCTGGTGGCTGGGCAGCGGCGCGGCCGGGCTCCTGCTGCTCTCTTTTTTCCTGGCGGGCGCGGTGCGGAAAAGCGGCGCCTACACCCTGCCCCACCTGACGGAATCCTGCCTGGGTCCGGCCGCGCGGCCGCTGGTGTCCGCGCTTGTCGTCATTGCCTGGTCGGCCATTCTGGCCGCCCAGTTCACGGCCCTCGGCTCGTTGATCGCGGGGCTGACCGGCCTTCCGGCGGCGGCCTGCCTGGCCCTGAGCTTTTTTCTCATCTGCGCGCACAGCCTTGGCGGCCAGGCCGCCGTCATGCGCGTTGACCGCGTGCAGGCGGCGATCATCTTTCTGGCCCTCTTCATCCTGTTGGCCTGGCTTTGCCGACGCAACCCGGCCTGGCCCGACCTGGCGGCCCTTGAAGCGGTGAACGCCGATTTTACCGCAAGCGACCTCGTGTATTACCTGCTGGTGATAGGCGCCAATTATGTGGTCTGCCCCATGCTTTTCGGCCGTCTGCTCTCGGCGAAAAACGAACGGAGCGCCAGGCTCGGCGGGCTGATCGGCGCTTTGGGCATCGTTCTGGCCGCCGCGCTGATCGTCGCTGTGGGCCTGGCCTGCCGGGGACTTGTTCCGCCCGGAACCCCGGCCGATGAGGTTCTCTCCGCCCTGCTTGCCGTGGAAACGCCGCGCTGGCTGCGTCTCGCGGCGTCCCTGGCCCTGATCAGCGCCGTGGTTTCTTCCGCCGATTCCTGTCTGATTACGGCGGCCACAGTACTCAGCTTTGATCTGCTGCGCCGGCCCGCGCCCTCGGCCGGGCGGGCCTGCGTTCTGGCCCTGGGTATCGGCGGCGCGCTTATCAGCTTGTGGGGCAAGGGCATCCTTGGCTTTCTGCTTATGGCCTACGATATTTTCGCCTGCGGCGTTGTCATGCCGGTTCTGGTGGGGCTGCTTCAGCGGCGGCGGCGGCCCGACCCGCGCTGGTCCGTTGCCGCCGTAGGCCTCGGCGGCCTCCTCGGCCTGATGGCCGCCTTAAGCGGGGTGAGGCTGTGGAGCTGTGCCGGCATGGGGATTTCCTTCGGCCTGGCCGCCATCGGGGCGATCATAAGCGGCGCGCGGGAGTCCGCAGTTGGACATGAATGCTCTCCTTCGTTGAATGAGTAGCTATCATATCTGTCCAGATTTGGGGGAGTACTTCTTGTGAAAAGTTCCTTAAACATCCTAAAGCTCAATACACTTGCCAAAAACCGATAAATGCATTATGTAGAGAATGTTAAGCATTCTTTTGGAGGTATTTTATCATGGCAAACGTGCAAGTCAAAGTGGACGATCATTTGCGGGATACGGCCCAGGCTGTGGCCGCCAGTATGGGACTGGATCTGGCTTCCGCCGTGCGCATCTTCCTGACCCAGATGGTGCGGGAAAACGGACTGCCCTTCAAACCGGCCGGCGATCCCTTTTACAGTGAAAGAAACATGGCGGCGCTGGACAAATCCATCGCGCAACTCAACGCCGGTCAGACGGTGGCGAAAACTCTTGATGAACTGGAAAGCATGGCCAAGTGATGGAAATCAAATTCAGCCTGGACGCGTGGGAGCAGTATACCGGCTGGCAAAGCCAGGACAAAAAAACTCTCAGGCGCAT